>JAGQPD010000012.1:0-4841 GCA_020426865.1 Planctomycetales bacterium | reverse complement strand
AAATAGGGGAAAATAAAGGCGGTTTCCGTTTGAATTGTGGGCGAGTCACCAGGCAAAGGTGTCCATGGGAGGCTTTTGCTAAGCATGTTCGTTTCCAACCCCTTTCGATTTGTTAATCGATAAACGACATTCCAAAAGCGATCCCACTTGTTACTTTGCGGCTGGCAGTCGTTATCGTTGCAACATCCAGCAGGTTTTTTAGTCGCTACAGGAAATCGTGGTTTCCCTAACTCATGTTCACGGATCCGCGGGTGGGTTTCGTTTTACGTCGTCAACACCCGACGGGCACATCCAATTGTCAACAGCGTCGTGCAGCGCTTGGATTACTACGTCCGCACAATGAAGCTTGTCCGGCGGAATGCCCCCCAACGCCATTGCGATGTCCATAGTGGCCAACATCTGGCATTGTTTCGGAGACATGCCTTCGACAAGCTCTGTCAGGATCGATCCGCAGGCGATTGTTACGCCGCAACTTTGCGCTTCGAAACCGGCAGCCTTCACGATTTGATTGTCGATTGATAGATAAATCGTCACATACGGTGGGTGTCCCTGCATGTTGCCGGACCCAATACAACTGGCGTTGGGAATCGCGCCTCGGTGTTGTGGATCCTGGAAATGGTCCATGAGTAATTCCGAGAACCGTTCCACAGCGTGATGTCCCTGGAAAAAAGACAATCAATAATAGGTGTGCGATGAAGTTTCCGAAATATATGTAAATATTGCCCAATATTGGCAGCGCTGGCCTATCATTGTACGACGTGTCACCATAGTGGCAAGTAAATTCACAATCAGGACTGAAACCATGCCGCGGCTGAGCATCATTATCGCGTCCCACAACGAAGGCGACCTATTGCTGAAAACCGTTCAATCCTGCACGGACACATGCCGCGGTCTTGATTTTGAAGTGCTAGTCGTTGACGACGCATCAACGGATGATAGCATCGAACGACTTGAGCATTCGCCGTTAGACGTACGGGTTCATCAACTCGAGTCCCGACAAGGGCTTTCGCCCAGCAAAGACTTTGGCGCATCAATTACCTCGGGCGACGTCCTCTTCTTCCTCGACGCCCACTGCAAACCGGAACCTGGTGCAATTGGCGGTCTTGAGCGTTGTTGATGCATCCGACGGAGAAGCAATCGCGATCCCGAAAATTGTGCGGCTCAATGCGCAGAATTGGGTCAATGACGACTCGTGCCCTGGGTTCGGATTCGCTCCCAGAATCGCGAACGATGCTACGAAATAGGACTGGATACCGCAGGAAAAACTGCGCAGTCGCGGCAAATGCCTTGAGTGTCCGGGCTTGACAGGCGGTGCCGCGATGATCTCACGACGTCTTTACGAACTGTTGTCGGGATTTGATCGCGAGATGCGGCAATGGGGAGCGGAGGACGTCGACCTCGGGCTCAAATGTTGGCTGACGGGCTATTTCGGTGCTAAACGTTCCGACAGCCACGTCCAACATCGGTGGCAGAAGTCGTTTACGTCCTACGACGTACCAGAAGAGTGTATTGTGGCAAATCGATTGCGAACAGCTTATAAGACATATCCAAACGAGATTTGGAGTCGGTGGCTCGAAGTTACGCGAAGCTCAAGGACAAGTGACATTTGGCATCGAGCATGGGACAGATTTACGTGTTACCGTGGGACGGCTGAGACGGAACGGATCTATTTGTGTCAGTATGGAAAACACGATCTGTATGGGTATGCGGAGTATTTCGAAATCGCATTGCCGAAGAGCCCGTCGATCTGTTTCGTTCTTTCGGGACGTGATTGGGCGGCTTTCTCGGTGCTTGTCTTCGTTACGCAGGGAATTAGGCTCCGTTTCCTTGGCGAAACGACACATAGTTCCACGTCCAGACATTGTTCGCCGCAAAATACATCGGTGGAATGGCCGTTCTCTTTCGTAAACGGTCGTTGCCTTGCGTAAAGACGCAAAAAAGGGATGCGACACTCGGCGCAACTCGCTAGAATGATACGAGATGCGATTCCAATGCGCGGCGTCGCCCCGAAAAAATGAATCGGAATGTTTGACACGAGGGTGACAACCGCTACAATGACACTTACCGACGTTGAAAAACACACTTCCTTGAAAGCTCAACCCTGACACTGTCGGTTGAATGTTAGTCGCTGGCATCTGACCTGCCACTCGCTCATTAGGAGGTGTCTGTTGTGAGAACTGCATCACCCGTTCCTCGCCGGCCTAGTACTGGAGTCACGACCGGAACTCCCGAAGTTTATTCTCAAATCTCCGATTCCCGCTGGTATGCGTCAGGTTTTGGAGGCGGGTTTGACAGTTGTTGCGGCGGTACGGATGCCAGCACCTGCCCTGCTTCCGGCGGCCCATCGGGAGCCCCGTCTGGCGAGCCAGGCGCTGGTGGGAGCGATCAATTTGGCACCGTCCCGGGAACGTTTGAACGACCACGTATCGAAGCGGTTCAGATCAATGAGTACGAGTCGTATGGCCTTGAGCAAGCCGATGACTTTGTAAACGCGGCGAGTGACGGCGGCATGGGAGGAACAGTGGATTCGTCCCGCGGGAACCTGATTCAGCAATATTCGGCGCCGGCTGGGGGGCCGTTGGACCCGGTGGTCGTGCTTAGTTACAACAAAGATTTTCGGGGGAACACCAGCGAGTATCCGGACGGGTGGACGAGCAACTACAACAGGTGTATCGACGACACGGCGTCGCCGGACGTGGACGTGGTATCGGGGACAGGCATCGGATATCGGTATACTGACGTCGGGGGAGCGTATTACGAGGCCCCAGACGAAGCCACAAACTGGTTGGAGGATGACGGTTCTGGAGGTTGGATAGAAACGCAGCCTGATGGACTAAAATACTACTATGGTTCCGACGGCAAGATCACGAAGATCACGAACCATGTTGGCCTCATCTGGACACTCACTTACGCGTCCAGCAAATTGAACATTATCACGAATCCCGCCGGAAAACGGACGTCATTTGGCTATGACGGTAGCGGCAAGCTGCAGTCCATCGAGGACGTGGGTGGACGACGCACAACCCTCACCGTTGTCAGCAACCTGTTGACGACGATAACTAGTCCAGAGTTGTGTGTGACGCAATTCAAGTACGTCGCGGATTCGAGTACCGGGAAGCTTTTGCAGACACGCATCCACCCGTCCGGTAACCGCACGACGTACACGTACGACGGCAGCGATCGCTTGACAAACGTCACAAACCCCGATGGCGGCGTGGCCACGTATAGCTATTCCGGTGATGACGTCATTTATACGAACCCTCGTGGCAAGAAAACAACATTTATCTACGATGCAAGTAAATTGCTGCAGGCCATTGTTGATCCAGCTGACCAACGGACAACGTATACCTGGGACGGCAAGCTGATTCGGACCGCCAAGAATCCACTCGGCAAGGTCACGACATTTGCCTACAAGGGAACGTTTTCCGAGACGGTTCGCTTGCTCGAATGCGTCGAATCACCGGAAGCCTGTGCGGGCACCATTGTCTACGGAACGGACCCGTGCCCCGTATCGATCGTGTACGCCGACGAGACCTTCTCGTCGCTCAATTGGAATGCGGTAAACAATATGGAGGTCGATTCCGTTGTCGATCCGATGGGACACCGCAGTACGTTCACTTACGATGCGATGGGTGTGGTGGCGTCCGCTGGAAACGCCGTTGGTGAAACGTTGACTTACGCCTACGACTCCGAGTGCCGGCGCACCGCCGTGATCGACCCGAATTCGCAGCGCACCACGTATACCTATAACTCATGCAGCCAACTGGAGTCGATCAAGAATCCGCTGAACAACGTGTGGACCATGACGCGCGACTTGATGAACCGCGTGACCGTTAATACAGATCCACTCGGAAACATTACAACCTACACCTACGGTTCGAACTGTCAGTTAAGTTCCGTAAAGAATCCGCTGGGTCAAATCACCACGTTTCAATACACCAACCGCGATCAGGTGCAGGTCGTAATCGATCCCCTCGGCAACCGCACGACCACGACATACAACCTGGTCGGCAGCCTGGAAACCGTGAAAAATCCGCTTGGCCAAGTGACGACAAACGTCTACGACGACTGCGAACGTCACGTTGCGACGGTCAATCCGTTAGGGAATCGTACAACGATCGTCTACAACGATGCGGGGCGTCCCATCGAAGTATGCGATCCGTTGGGAAACATCACCACAACGGTCTATGATAATGCCGGGAGAATCATTGCAACGGTTAATCCCGAAGGTGAGCGCACGACCTTTACTCTTGACCTGAATGGCCGAATAACGGAAACCGAGACCCCCGAAAACGAAGTAACGACTCAAGTTTACGACGATGTGGGGCGAGTAACCGAGACAATTGATGCGAATGGTGACATTACGACCAACACATATGACGACGCGAATCGGATTTCATCGGTCGAGAACGCGCTCGGCCAGGTAACGAGCACGTATTACGACCCACTTGGACGGGTCAAATCAACGGTCAATCCGCTCAATAAAATCACAACCTACAGCTACAATTCCGCGGGCTACCGAGTTGCTGTCACGAATCCCTTGGGGAGAATCACAACGACCAACTACGATGCGGCTGGTCGCGCCGTGTCTGTCGTAGATCCGTTAAGTCATCGCACGACGACCGTCTATGACAGTGCCAACCGCGCGATTGCCGCAGTTAGTGGTTTGGACTTTCGCACGACGTTTGTTTTCGACTCCGCAGGGCGACAGGTGGCTGTCCAAGATCCACTCGGTCGCCGCGTGACGACCGTTTACGACAATGCAAGCCGTGCGGTTGCACAGGTGAATCAGCTTAACACGCGTACGACATTTGTGTACGACGCGGCCGGCAATCGCACAG
>JAGQPD010000293.1 GCA_020426865.1 Planctomycetales bacterium | reverse complement strand
GGGTCTGCGCTACCGGATTGCCCGGGTACTGAGCGAGATGGATCTAACCGCAGAAGCTTACTGGGCCTTCCGGGATATTGTCGCCGACTACCCGGGCTCCCCGAACGCGCCCGAGGCCCTGTTTGCTTCGGGAAGTCTGGCGGCCCAGCTCGGATTACGGGACCGGGCCATGGGCACATTCAAGATTGTCATCGACCGCTTTCCCGAAAGCCCCCGGGCCGCCGAGTCGGTATTCAACCTCGCCTACATGTACCAGGAACAGAATGAGATCGAAGCGATGATCACCCTGCTCTCCCAAGCCCTGGACAGTGGACTGGTCACCCGGACCGGTGAGGACCTCGGCCATGCCCTGTATCTGATGGGCTATGCCCAGTTGTACCTGGGTCATCTCGACGAAGCCGCCGCATGGTTCGAACGCCTGCATGCAGAGGCCCCGGACAACACTTACCGCAAGGATGCCGATTACTGGACGGCCTATCTGGCCCTGATGACCGATCACTTCGAGGAGGCCGAACAACAATTCCGCGCCTTTATCGAGACCTACCGGCAGGGGCGCTACATCGAGGACGCCCGCTTCCGGGTGGTGCTGGCCCGATTCGGCACCGGCGACATGAGCGGGGCACTCGAACTGGCCCAGGCATTTCTACGGGATTACCCGACCAGCGGCCTCCGGGGGGAAGCTCACAATGCATTGGGCGACCTGTACGGCGCCCTCGGCCAACTGGATGAGGCCATCGAAAACTACCTGCTGGTGGAAGAGTTTACCGATCAGCCCGACCAGGTCCATTCCGCGGTGTTCAATGCCGCCCGGGTCATGGAAGTGGACGGGCGCTGGGAGGATATCGTCCATCACTTCCAGAAATACATCGACCGGTATGGGGACCAGGGCAAGTATACCATGGCGGTCTACCACATGGGCGCCGCCCTCAAGCATCTCGGCAAGACCAGTGAAGTCTCCGAGTTGTATTGGAAAACCTTTTTACGCGATGCCAATGACCCAAGCAAACTCGGGGTGGATGTAATGCTCCGCGATGCGATTGCCGAGGCAACCCCGGAATCCGGTTTCAAGCCGGTCGCGTTGCTGAGCCGTGAACTTGAACAGACCGGCAACAACGAGGTGACCAAACGGCTCCGGCTGATGTGGGGACTTTCCCTGGCCGGAGAGGACCGCCGCACCCCGACCCGGTTTACCGAAGCGGAGATCGCGCAAGCCTCGCCGGCGCTGATTGACTGGATGGCGCCCCGGCTCGTGGCAAACCATGAACTTGATCTCGCCGTGCTCGCCTACCAGCGCCTGATCGAGGACTTTCCAGAAACCGACTGGACACCGGGCGCCATGGTGGCCCTGGGCGAGCTCGAACAGCAGCGGGGGCGTACCGAGGCCGCGCGGGCCCGGTTTCAGACCGCTTATGATCTCTACCCAACCTGGACTGCGGGCGGGATCGCGGCGATTCGCCTGGCCGATCTGGCTTATGATGCAGGGCAATTCGAGGCCGCAGCCGAACGCTATGAGGAAGTGCTGCTGGTCCGGGAATGGCGGGGCCCCCTGTGGGCAGAAGCCTTGTACAAACTGGGCCGGTGCCGGGAAGCAGCAGGCAACCTTGAGGAGGCCTTTGCCTATTATCAGCGCGTCTATGTTCTCTATGCCCACCATCTGACCTGGGCGGCCAAGGCCTACCTGGCCAGCGCCCATTGCCTTGAAGCACTGAACCGTCCGGCGGAGGCACGGGCGACCTACGAAGAGATGCTGGCGGTAGCGGCCCTGCAGGATCTGCCAGAATTCCAAACCGCGAGGGAGCGGATGGCTGCACTCCCTCCCCCCCCGATGGAGCCGGATGCACCCTGACCAAACAAGCCATGACCGAAAGCGCGGATGGACTCGCTGGCTCCTCCTTGCCCTGCTTTGCCCCGCCCTTGCCCAGGCCCAGTCGCCACCGCTCGAAGCTCACCTGGATTTCGGCACCGGCTACACGCGCAAACCGGTGGATCTGCTTGGGGTCCGGGGAGGAAATCTTTCATTCCAGGTCCAAGGTTCCACCACCATAGCCCAGGCTCCCCTGGAGACGGTGGTGGGTATTCGATTTACGATGACCGATGCGATGGTCCAAGGTATCCGTGAGGCTCAGGGCCGATCCTGGGTCAATGCAATCCGAGCCCTCTACGGCCCCGCCACCCAGGTGCTTCCCTATCTGAAAGTGCCCGACACCAATGCCGAGGACTTGCTCGACCCTTATGCTCAGGCCCTGCTCGAGCTCAACCAGCTCGACAAATTGCGTGATCTTTATGATGTGTTATCCAAAGCTGGCAACCGGGATACCGCACGCCAGGCCACGGCATGGCTCGGGTATCTGAAAGCCCGCGAGGGCGGACAGGTGGATCTGGAAGCATTGTTTGGCAAGCCGGATGTGGCCGATCAGGATGAACTGCTCAACGCTCTCCGGGAAATCGCTTACGGCTACCAGGCCCTGGGTGGCAAGCAGTATCAACAGGCCAGCGATCATCTGGCCCGGGTCGTGGCCTCGGCCAACCTGGAAATGCGCCTGTACCCCGAAGCGTTATTCCTCGCCGGACAGGCGTATGACGGGTTGGCCCTCGGCCTGCAGGACAAGCAGCAGGCCAACCGGGATCTGCAAATTGAACGGGAACTGCTGAGCGAACGGGTTACGGTGGGGCGTAAACTTCAGGCGGAGGCCGAACGCTCCGGCAAGCCCGCCCCCACCGAGGAGGAGATCCTCGCCGCCCTCGATCGCGACGCAGTGGCCGCAAGGGTCCCGGATCTTCCCCCGATGATTCAAAATCCCTATGCCCGTAATGCTCAACGCATGTATCAATTGGTCCAGCGCCTCTATCCCGGAAGCCTGTGGGACCAGAAGGCGGCCGAACACATCAAGCCGGGCTTTCGGCTGCTGCGCGATGAGGCTTCCATGACGGTCGACCTATCGGAATCACAACCCCCTTCCCCTGACAACCCCAACCAAGGTGAACCATGAAACGGTCAAACAACAACCTTCTTCCGCGGGGCCTGTGGGCCCTCACGCTGATGGCCCTGCTCGCGGTCATCACCCCGATCCGGGCCCAGCAGCCAGAGTCACCCTCCCCGGTTAAAATCAACGTGGAGCAGGCCAGTAGCGAATCCACCACCCTGTTGCAACTGTTCAGACTGGGCGGCTGGTCCATGTGGTTCCTGCTCGCGGGCTCGATCGGGGCCATTGGGCTGGGGATCTATAATGGGCTCAACCTGCGGACACAGAAATTCCTGCACCCCGAGGTGTACCAGGAAATCCTCAAGCGGCTCAATGCATTCGATTTCGAGGGCACCCGGGATTATTGTGAACAGCAACCCGTGGCCATCGCACGCATCGTTCATGCCGGCCTCGACCGGGTATCGGGAGCCGAACTGGACCTCGAGTCCGTGGAAAAGGGCATGGAGGAAGCGGCCACTGAGGAAGTCACCAGCGGACTGGTGCCGGTCAATTACATCTCGGTGATCGCGGTCATCGCTCCCATGGTCGGGCTGCTCGGTACGGTCAGTGGTATGATCAAGGCCTTCGGTAACATGGCCTCGGTGGGAATGGGACGGCCCGAAGTACTCGCCAACAATATCAGCGAAGCGTTGATTACCACCGCGAGTGGACTGATCGTCGGCATCCCTGCGATGATCATCTACTTCTACTTCAAAAACCGGTACATGGGCCTGATTTCCTCCCTGAACCGGATGAGTGGTGATGTCCTCGAAACCATGAAGCAGGCCGCCAAGCGGGCGGTCTATGACACCAACGGATAACCGGAGTCATCGGAACCGACACCATGAAGATCAGCCTGCCCAACGAAGCAGAACCGGGGTTCCAGATGGCACCCATGATCGACATCACGTTCCTGTTGCTGATCTTCTTCATCGTGGCATCTCACATGGATGCCAACTCACAGGTAGAGCTCCCACCGGCGCGACATGCCGATGCCGTTACCGCCAAAAATGCCGTAATTGTCACGATGTCCACGGGGAACGGCGATGTCGCACAGATTTACCTGGGCGACGGAGTCGACGACAATACGCTGGTCCGCACGGATAGTCCACAGGATCAGGAAGCGGCGGTTACCGAATTCATTGACCAGCAAATGCACGGGGCGACTCCCAAAGAAAACGTCATCCTCAAGGCGTCGCGTAACGTCAAGTCCCGCGAGGTTTCGCGCATTGCTCGGGTCGTGGGGAGCGTCGCCGACGATGTCCACTTTTATGTTGCAGTGCTGGACGAAGGATAGCCCATGTCTTTTCTATTCCGCTGCGAGATCTGCCACGAAGTGCTGACGGCCGACGCCCAAATGCTCGGTACCCACCTCCCTTGCCCTGCCTGCGACGTTCCGTTGTGGCTGCCCGATACGCGTACCGATGAAACCGCCGCTGATTCGTCGTCCCCACCTGTGGACCGCGAAGCACGCGAACCCGATATTCGCTTTGGCAACCATGATAAGGCGGGTGACGCCGAAATGGATATGACCCCGATGGTCGACGTGACATTCCTGTTGCTGATCTTTTTTATGGTCACGGCCGCGTTCACGATGCAAAAATCTTTCGAGCTGCCAACGCCGAAGGACGACACGCCAAGCCAACAGGCACGATCGATGCAGGACATTGAGGACGATCCCAGTTTCGTCGTCGTACGCATCGACGAATTCAACACTTTTCACGTATTGGCCTCGTCCTGGGACGAAGAAAAAGAAGCACCCAGCGAGCAGGAACTGATTGTCAAACTTCGAGAGGCACGCCAGTCGGGTCGCGGCGGAATCGTCCCCTCCAGCTTGCTCGTCATGGCTCACGGCGATGCCTTGCACGAAAAAGTCGTTACCGCCATCGACGCCGGCGCCGAGGTGGGTATGGATGACGTAAAACTGACCACATTCGAGGGAGACGAATAACTCCCTTTGAGCATTGCCGTACACGCATTAGACCGTTCGCCAGCCACGACTCGGAAACAGAGACATCGACAGGATCGTACATGAGTGCATCGCGATTTATTGACTTGTTGGCCGACCGCAAACTGATCGACCCGAAAGTCGTCGATCGGCTTCGGGCCGCCTGCGCGAAGGCCACTCAGGAAGTCACCGCCGAAAAGGTCGCCAAGAAGCTCATTGCCGACGGCCATCTGACTCCCTTTCAGGCGAAGGAACTCGTTGATCTTGCCAATAAGCCAACCGATCCGGCGTCGTAAAAACCTCTCCTCGAAAACGACTCCCTGGAACTGCTGCCCATCGACGAGCTGCCATCGCCGCCGCCTGCTAATCGTTCGAACGACGAACTGGACTTGCTCCCCATCGACGACCACGACCACGATGACTTGCAGGTCGCTCACGACGATGACGATGCCGCTGAACTCGTCCCGCTTGACGACGAATCGGAACAACTCATTTTACTCGAGGACGAGGCGATTTCGGAGACGGCGACCGAGCCCACAGCTCGTACCGAACGCGTCCCCGCACCGGCTTCCCCTGCCATTGAATTGACCGACGCCGATGCGATTGACGATCCGCATGACGCTAACGAATCGCCGGGGGTGTCTGATCGCGATCCGCTCGCTGCCGATGATTTCGCCGAAACGGATCCGTCGACTCTGGTTTCCCGTAAACGCAAGCGTGGCTTCAGTCTTTTTGGCAGTGGCAACAAAAAGCGACGCGGGCACCGTTGGGATTCCCCATTGATGTTGGTCGGCGGTGGTGGCCTGCTGATCCTCCTGATCGTGGGATTTGTTCTCTACCTTTGGATCTTCAGCGATTCGGGGGACGAACGCTTTAATGTGGCAGAGGAGCATTACCGGCAGCAGTCGTACTCGAATGCCATCGAGGCTTACGACCGTTACTTGTCGAAATTCCCCAATCATGCGAAGGTCAGTCTGGCTCGCGTAAGACGCGGCATGGCGCGGCTGCGTCAGGCAGCCGAAGGCGCATCCGACTGGACTCGGCCGCTTTCCGTCGCCCAAGAGATACTCCCAACGATCCGTGCGGAGAGTGCATTTAGTGAGGCGAGACCGGAACTAAGCACACTGCTGCCTGACATCTACCGCGGCCTGGTGGACCAGGCCAAGAGGGCTGAGGGGAGCGACACGCAAACGGCCTTACTGCAAAATGCCAAAGAGGCCCGTCAACTCATCGATAACAGCGAATATCTTCCCTCCTCGCTGCTCCAGCCCCAATTGATTCGCATCGAGGAAGTCGAGGACGATATCACGTTACTTGAGCGTGACATCAATCGTGATAACGAACTAGCGACCACCATCGAACGAATCCGCAAGGCCACGGAAACCAGTGATACTGCCGCGGCCTACGAATTCCGCAACGAGCTCTTGCGACAGTACCCAGGGCTCCGGCGTAACGCTCAACTTCAGGACGTCGTCGCTGGTATTACGGCCAAAGAACGAGACAAAGTTTCGGTCAGCGACACGGTACAGTCATCGACAGTTGACGATCGTCCACCGATCGCACGCCGGCAGGCGATCTTCGCCGCTTCCGAAGGCTCGACCGACGATCGACTGTCACATCGGTCGGTATTTGTGTTGATTGATGGCGCTCTGTATGGATTGCGGGCCACCGACGGTCAACTTCAGTGGCGAAGGTGGGTTGGGTTTCAGACCACTCTTCACCCACTTTCCGCCACGACAGCCAATGGGGACGATGCAATCTTGCTCGATCAATTGCACAAGGAGGTCATCCGTCTGGACGGGGCAACAGGCAAACTGCAATGGCGATTTCCAACGCCGTCCGCGACGACAAGCCCCGTCCTGGCAGCCGACAAGCTCTACCTCGTCAACCACGAAAAACAAATGCTCGAGCTGGACGCGACCACCGGTCAACAGCGGCGAATCGTGAATGTGCCATTGCCAATCCCCGCCCCTCCGTGCGTTGGCGATCAAGTGCTCTACTTGCTGGGCGAACATTCGAGCTTGTATGCGCTAGACGCCCATACCCTGGCCTGCTCTGAGGTGTTGTATTTGGGACATGCTGCTGGTACCATCAACACCCCACCTGTCCTGGCCGGCGGGCTGCTGTTCATCTGCGAAAACGCTGGCCCCGACTTCAGCTTGTTGCACGTCGTAGCGACGGATAGCAGTGGCTTGAAGCTGGGTAAGGTTGGAGACCCCATCCGGTTGGAAGGACAAGTTACCCGCGCACCGGTTGTCGACGGCCGTCGCGTGATTGTGACGACCGACCTCGGAGCGACCCACGTTTTCCAAGTCGACCCCGCTGACAATGAATCGCCTTTTCGGGAAGTCGCCGCGACGCGCGCCACGGCCACCCAACCCTCCAGTATTTACGTCTTGGCCAGGGGAAGCCGGATATGGTCGGCCGATTATCGGTTGACATCCTATGTACTGCAGACATCGCGGGGCCAGTTGTCATCCGCCCAAATTGACTTCGACGGCGACGCGTTCGTTGCGCCCTTGACGCTGTACGGCGATGTACTCCTCTCCATCCGCCGGCCCAAACGTTCGACCTCCACGATGGTCGTGGCAACCAACGTGGCGGAGAACGCGAACGCGCGCAATGCCTCCAAGCCAATCTGGCAAACTGAGCTCGCTTCACCTTCGTCCGGGTTCCTCACGATCGATCGCACTCGAAAATCGCTCGTCTACCTGACGGCCAATGGCAACCTCTGGGAGGTCACCTCCGACGTTTGGCAACGCGGAGTGGCCAATGCTCCAATATCGAAGGGCCGAGTTGCTGGAAACGGCTGGTCGCATGCCATCGCGCTGGAAGATGATTCGGCAGTTCTTACCAGCGAACCTCCATCGGCCGAGCTTCTGATCTACGATCCGAAATCACCATCCATGCGGTTACGGTCATCCGAATTGAAGGTCGGTGACGAGACGCTCAGTTGCTTGCCAATGGCTTTTTCGAGATACCTGGTCGCTTGCGTCCCCACGGGACAGGTGCAACTGGTGGATCCGCAAACCGGACAACCAAAAGTTCTTCCGTTTCAACCCGCTCTTGCCGCCGGTGACCGCGTTCATTGGATCCAACCCACGATTACCGATCGCCAAAACCTGCAATTTGCCGTGGCGGATGCCAGTGGCCATGTCTACCGGCTAGCCATTCGAGCCAAACCGCAGCCACATCTCGCCGTGGATCGAGAGCAAGATCTTTCGCTCGAACTGGCCGCTGGATTGGCGACGGTTGGCAATACCATCTGGGCGGTGCAGCGACTTCCAGATGCCGACACCATGTTGTCTCTCGATAAGACGACACTCCAGCCGACGGACAGCATCGCGTTGAACAGTCGCGTCGTCTGGGGACCGACTCTTGTGGGAGGCAATGTACTGATTGCCACCGACACCAGTGAATTATGCGCCTTCAAGGACCAGGGAAAAATGTGGACCAGCAAGCTTCATGGCACGTCACTGGCATCCCCACCCTTGGCACGGAACGGCGAATTGATCGTTGCTTCGCGGGAGGGCATTTTTTGGCGCATCGATCCCGCATCCGGCGCATCGATCCCGTGGGACGGTAACGCTTCACCACCCCAAGACGTGTTCGACGCCGGGCAGCCGCTCGGTTCCGCGATGCTCACCGCCGCTTCCCGACTGTGGTTCACCGGAACCGACGGCACACTCTTCGAATTGGAGTTGGCGGAACCGGCTAGTCTGCAGGCCGCCGTCGAGGATGGCTCATGACACTGGTACCTGCCCGAGTCGCTCGATCGGTCATGCACTCACCCACCTGCAATCCGCAGGATGATAGTGGCTTTCGTGTCATGTCCTTAGTGTGGTCAGTTGCGATATCGTTCCTCGTGCTGCTTTCCTTTGCATTGTCCAACGCCCCGGCACAAACAACGGAACTCGCCATCTATGAAGAAGAACCCTTTGACCGCATTACACTCGATGCGGCCAACAAGAATGCCGTCATCGAAGTCTTTCCAGTCGATTTCCCCGACGGAAAGATTCCGGAGTCGCCTCCGGCCGATGCTCAATTGCGCATTCGCTTGCTGTCACGACCAGCCGAGCAATACGACGTAGCTTGGGGAGCGATTGCGAAATACGAGACGTTTCCCGACGTGGTATTGGACGAGGCTAATAAACTGGTGGGACAAAAGCAGTTTGACGAAGCCTACCGTTGTTTCGCCTGGTTGCAGAGAGAATATCCTGAAATTGCCGGATTGGATGCTGCGGTTGGCAACTTTGTCTTGCAGGACGCCGCCGACGCATATCGCGACGGCCGCTGGGACGAGGCGGTGACGTTGCTGGAAGAAGTAGCGAGACGCACTCCCAATCTGCCGGGTATCCAACGAAACCTCGCGGCAGTTACCGAAAAACTCGTGAGCCAATTCCTCAAAGAACGAAAGTTTCGTGCAGTCCGTCATTTCGCCACGCGATACGCGGAAAACACGCGTGCGGACGAGTTGCAGGCTAGTGCCAAGCGCTGGTCGGACTTATTGCAGAAGCTCGCCGAACAGCGGCGGGCCGCGGCAGAGAAATACCTCGAGCAAGGGGACTTACGTAAGGCCCACGAGGCGACACGTGAACTGCTGGACATTTGGCCCGACCTGCCAGGCGCACAACAGCTAAGCGGGACGTTGACGCAACGCTATCCATTAGTAACCATCGCGGTTTCAAGCTTCGGCCGTCCCGATCCGCTGGCGATTGACGAGTGGACCAGCCGACGCGATGGACGACTTCAGTGGCGATCGCTCGTGGAATTTGCCGGCTACTCGGCAGACGGAAGTCGCTACGAATGTCCCCTTGGTGAGTTGACGGTGCGCGACGATCTGCGCGGATTGACGATTCAACTGCGAGAGTCCGATTCATCCTTGTCTCATATCAATGGATTTGACATATCGCGACGGCTGCTCTGGATGGCAGATGCCTCGCGGCCAGAGTATTCACCATTCTGGTCGCGTGTCGCTGGGGCTATTTCCGTGACCGATGTATTCAATATCCATGTCGAATTGCGTCATCCGTCGCTACGTCCGGAAGCGTTGCTTCAGCCAACGCTCCGAGTCGCTGAATTGGAAGACGTGCCATCGATTGCACCTTATCTGCAGGAATCAGTCGATCGCCGCATGAAGCGCTTCGTGCTCAATCCGGACTACGCCTTTGGCAACAGCACCATGCCAGCCGAAGTGGTCCAGAAACTTGTCCCGGATGCACGGCAGGCAATCGCCGCTCTGGAACGACGTGAAGTCGACATGATCGACCGACTCTATCCGGCCGACGTTGCCAGATTGAAAGCCAAGAACCATCTAGTTGTCCA
>JAGQPD010000292.1 GCA_020426865.1 Planctomycetales bacterium | reverse complement strand
GTACCAACCTAAAGGGCCCGTTCTTTTTGTCGCAATGCTGTGCTCGGGAAATGATCCGACTGGTAGAAGACGGCGTTCAGCCGTGGGGGGTAATCATTAATATTTCTTCTATTTCAGCATACGCGGTATCACGGAATCGGGCAGATTATTGTATCGCAAAGGCCGGAATGCAAATGATGACACGGTTGTACGCCGAGCGGTTGGCCGATCACAACATCAATGTCTATGAATTGCGGCCTGGTGTGATCGCCAGCGATATGACAGAGCCGGTTCGGGAAAAGTACGATCGTTTGATCGAAGAGGGGTTGACGCCCATCCGCAGGTGGGGGCAACCCGATGATGTTGCGCTTGCCGTTTCGGCAATCGCGAAGCGATCGTTGCCGTTTAGCACCGGCGAGTGCATCAACGTGGATGGCGGTTTTCATATTCGACGTCTCTAATCCCAACCAGCTCCAATTGGCTTAACTTCGGGTTCGTCCGTATTTTTCCTTTTTGGTGTCATCCAGGGGGCCGTGACCCTATCTACTGATCAATATTATTGGTCGCGTAGGATGGCGGCCCGACAATTGAGCGTTTGACCATGAAATTTGCACTGCTTGGTTTTTCACCCGATGTCATTCCGTTGGTCGAACGGCTGCTTGCCGATCCATGCCACGAATTGACTGCGATTGTGGGGTTCAGCCAATGGACACCTGAGTTGAGGGCGATGGTGAGCAGCGGAGCTGGTGCGAGCGATTTTCGTGCCTCAGATCGGGTTGCGTTGGTGCCGCAATGGGAGTCGCTACTCCACGGCACGGTGGCTGACGCGGTGATCGTAAGTGCCGATTCTACCGGAGACCGAGACGAGGTTCTTCGCCGGTTGACGCTTGCGGCCATTCCCACGCTGGTGGTGCATCCGTGTGGCTCGGCGATTGTCGGATTTGAGGTCGAAATGATTCGCAAGGATACCGGGTGTGCACTTGTGCCGTTCTATCTGGAATTGGAGCATCCCTTGCTGCGGCGGTTGTTGCGGTGGTCTCGCGATCATGATGGTCCCCTGGGTATGGTGGAGCAGATGATTGTCCAGCGAGGTCTGCCGGTAGGAACGATTGTGAAAGGGCGGTACGACGTCCGCGGACCGTTGGCTTTGCTTAGTCGCGATGCATTGCTTTTTCGGTTAGTGGCTGGCAAGATCCAGCACGTGGCCGCCATGGGCAAGGGAAACGTGATTGCCGAAACCGCTGGGGAGTGGACGCGAGTCGCTCGGCAGCCGCAACGCTGGAGTGTTCATATGGCCAGCGAAAATGGCGTCATGCTGCAATGGTCCACGCAGCCGCTCGGGAAAAGTGGGACTGGCAAAATCCAGGTGGTTGGAAGTCGAGCGATGGCGGAACTGACAACCGATCCCGATCCGCAGGTTTGGACGTTGTCGGTCACCGAAGATGACTCGCGTCGCCAGGTTGATGTTGACGAGGACTCGTGGAACAGTCGACCGTACGACATTATCGACCAGTTCTCGAAGCTTTGCCAGCATCAAACAGCGGACGTCCCCGCGTGGGAGGATGCTTGCCGAGCTCTGGAGGCGGTCGAGGGTGCCGAGCGCAGCTTGCAGCGTGGGAAACGAGTTGAGATTTACAATGAAGTCCATTCCGAAGAAGAGACATTCAAGGGAATGATGGCGGCCGGCGGGTGCCTTGCCTTGCTCGGCACGCTTGGTGTCGTCCTTGTAATGGCCGTGATTGATTCGCTAGCGATTCCCGCGTTGGAGTCCGAAGTTTTTTCCGAAGGCCCGCTGCGTTGGCTGTACTGGCGACGTTGGCCGATCTATCTCTTGGCAGCATTGGTTGTCTTTCTGGGGCTGCAATTCTTGAGGCTTGTCTTTCCAAGGCCATCCCAAGGTCGACGCGGGTTGTAAGTCGCAAATTCTAGAGTTGCTGGTGATGCTGGCACAGGGGTGCGCATCGTCGTGGGGCAAATTAATATTGCTTTAGGATTATTGCAGGTCGATGTCGAATCGTGCCGGATAGGAGCCGCTAGCAATCGGTACGTCAAGGAATTCGCTGGAAGGTGCGAGTGTGGGTGGCGGTCGGTAGCGAAAGAAGTTCCTACGACCGGAACAGATGTCATATCCTTGTGCGCGATTATGCACGGCAAACGGCCTGGGCTAGGGGGTGAATCTAGGCGGTCTGTGACGGGCCGTGAGCGACCGCTTCAAGCGTTCGAATCGCAATCGCCGATCTAGACCCCTAACCTGCCAATCAGCATTGCATCGACGCTGGTGTTAACGATCGGTGTCGAGCCAACGCGCGGCTCTCGTTCCCAGACCATACCACACACCGCGAGCTGTTCATGCACGATCCCGCCTTGCCATCGCCCCGCCTTTCCCGAAAACGATGCACGACCGTAATCCTCACGGCCCTGTTGTTTGCATGTCCGACCATAGCGACGCGGGGTTTAGCTGGCGAGTCGGCAAGGATGACGCCAACGGTCCGGGCAGTTGCCCAGGCTCGTCCGGCTGTTGTGAACATTAACGGCCACAAAACAGTCGACGGGCCGGACGAGAACGGAGCGGAAAGTGGCCCGCGCCGAGTTAATGGCATGGGGACGGGGGTAATCGTTGACGAGCGAGGTTACATAATTACAAATCACCATGTTGTGGACGGAGTGAGACGCATTCGCGTGACGTTGGCAGACCGTCGCACGTTCATCGCTCGGCTGATCAACCACGATCCGGTCACGGATCTGGCATTGATCAAGATCACCGCCAACGAACCGTTGCCGCTGGTCAAGATCGGTACGTCGAGCGACCTGCAGCCGGGCGAGACGGTGATAGCCGTGGGCAATGCCTACGGCTATCAACACACGGTCACGCAAGGCATTGTCAGCGCCTTGGATCGTAGTGTGCAAGTGACTGACGCGCAGAAATATGACGATCTGATTCAGACCGACGCCAGCATCAACCCGGG
>JAGQPD010000291.1 GCA_020426865.1 Planctomycetales bacterium | reverse complement strand
AACAGTCGATTGGTCCGCGATCGGTCAAGCGTGAGGTCACGAATCGCATGGGAGACTTTAATTCGATTCTCGATTATCCTCCGGCCCCCAAACTGAATCCGTTGATGCGGTTGATACCCGACCTGGCAACGGAACAAGAATTACGCGGTGAAGAGTTGTTCCATGGTAAGGCCCAGTGTGCCAAGTGCCATTACGGCCCGGCCTTCGTCGACGATTATATGCACGATCTGCGAGTCGAACGTTTTTATGTCGGCCGCCCCGAAGGTCCAATCAAGACATTCCCCTTACGAGGAATCAAGGATTCGCCTCCGTATCTACACGACGGTCGTTGTCCAACGCTACATGATACGGTGGAGTTCTTCAATGTCGTACTTGAGTTGAAATTGACTGATCAGGAGAAGGCAGACCTCGTCGCCTATATGTTGTGCCTCTAGGTGAACCGGGCGTGGCTGGTGCTGAACAGATACCAGTACACGGCGGAGGTCGTGGGGCGGCCCACGATGGCAGCGATCAAGTTGTCTGGGACGGCCTGCCAGGTGTTGCAACCGCCACGGCAGGAATCGTCTTGGATCGTCTTGAATCGACATGGCGAAGTGTCCTAGTCGGTATCGTCATCCGCCACTTTCGATTTCCCATTGGGGCCGATGCGGGAAATAGCGATTCCACCAGATAATCGAGCCTTTCCGCGACCGATGTTCCCTTTTTTGCTGACTTCTCCTGGTGGAAATCGCTGCGGGACTTGACCTTGCTCCCCGAAGTTCCTTAAGATTTTGAACGTCCGTTCAAGGAAATGGCGTCTATTGGGAGCACTCGATTTGGAACCTGATGAATTGAAAATCCTAACGGCGGTACCGGTGTTTAATGAGGCCGCCCATATCGACCAAGTCCTGAATGCGATCGCTCAACATGCGGAGAATGTGTTGGTCGTCGACGATGGTTCGACGGACGAAACGCCCGAGCTGCTCGCTCACCGACACGGGGTACACGTTGCCCGTCACGCCGGCAATCGGGGCTACGGCGCCGCTCTGCGGACGGCATTTGCTTTTGCCCGACATCATTGTTATGACGTGATCATTACGTTGGACTGCGACGGCCAACATCAGCCGCATTTCATCCCGGGTTTCATCGCCGCCATCGCCGATTGTGACATTGTTTCTGGTAGTCGCTATTTGCACGAATTCGATGCCGATGCAGACGCTCCCGCCGATCGAATGGCGATCAATCGACAGATTACCGCCGAACTAAATCGTTGTCTGGGACTGCAATTGACCGACGCATTCTGTGGGTTTAAGGCATATCGAGTCACGGCACTGAATCAATTGCGGTTGACAGAAAACGGGTACGCAATGCCACTGGAGTTCTGGGTCCAGGCGGCTAAGGCGGGGTTGGTGGTCCGGGAATTGGCCGTGCCACGAATCTATCTCGATGAGAAACGAAGTTTCGGCGGCGTGCTCGATGACGCCGAAGTGCGCTTGGCGCACTACCGCGAAGTCTTGGCACAGAGTCTGTTCCGCGCCCACGAAGACTTGCGGCTTCCCACCTGCAGCGAATTGGCCATGGCGTATGCCTGGGAATGCCAGTAGATTTGCGATGCTACAATTCAGGTGATGTGGATTCCGTTTCATTCATTCCTGTTGGATGTGTGAGCTTTCGTTGTCGAACGCAAAAATGGCTTGGCGGTTTGAGTTTGGAAACAGGTCATTCCACACGCACCAAACATTGCTCGAGGTGTTTACGTTGATTTCCGCACGCATTGTGCGACTGATTGCGTTGCCCATCGAAAAATTGTTCAGTACATAGACATCGTCCGAGAGGTAGACCAGGATGCCTCGGCCGCCGTTGGAGTGAACAACGTTGTTCTGCACGACGGTCTTGCCCCGATAGGGCTCTTTGGCTATCGGGCTTTGCACGTTCCGCGTGTCGTCAACGATAATGCCGTTGCCGTCCGTAATCCGACGTTGTGCTGGGTTGTCCGGTGCTGAGTAATAGTGAGGTACATAGTTCTGATTGCGATAAGAGATGTTGTCGCGAATAAACATCTTGAATGCTCGGCGATTGTCAAAGTTCGAGTTCAAATACGTCGTAATACCGCTGTTGGCGTACGGCGTGTAAAAACAATTGTGATGCACAACATTCTGCTCGATACGGACGTAGTCGGCGTGTTTCGTGGAAATTCCTCCCCCAGGACATCGCAATACCTCATTGTTGCGAATGATGATGTGATGCGGAAATCGCGGCGGCAACGCGCCGTCGTCGGTTACGCTGATGCCGTTGGCTGAGGTTCGTGGATTGTTCAAGTTATCCATCTCTCGTAGCGCCTCGGCGCGCGTCACGTGCAGTGAATCGCCCTGCACGATGAATCCATCGATCAAAATGTACGACGCGCCGCCAACCGTGACACCGCCCCAATGTTGGTTGATCTTGATTCGCGGCCGGTGACCTGGATAGGCCATGTAGCGGATCCATTTATCGGGTGTTCCCGAACGTTCAATGTACAACACGGTCGCTGCCGAACCGTTCTTCGTATACGTCCCGTTCATTACCAACACCGTGTCCCCCGGCTTGGATATGTTGGCTGCCCGCTGCAGCGATCGGAAGGCGTTTTCCTCCGTACGACCGTTGTTCTTGTCGCTTCCACTTGGCGAAACATAAAGCGTCCGAGCACCATCGGTTGGTTCGTACGTATCGAAGTTCTCCTCAGAATATGCGGCCGTCGCTACCCTCGATGTTGCGAGTGTACTTGCCAACAATAGAAGACCGACCAGAGTCCGTCCGCCCGTTGCGCCTACGGCAAGTTGCATTGCAAGTTGCATGGTGTGTTCTCCTCCAGGTTCCTGCGTATTTGCTGGTTAGGTACCCCGACAGCCGCTGGGGATCTGGGTATCTTACGCGGTTTGGGGGCAATCTGCCATATCGCCAGGGGAAGATCGGCTCGGCACCCGCTTCCGTGGCGGGTCGGATGCAAAGGCCAGCGTAGGGTGCGTGTCTCGGCTCAGGCGTTAGGGGCTTTCGAGGGCGGATACCTTGGAGCTTAAGAAACGGGTCAAGGTGAGCACGTGAGCCGGGCCGGTGGAAATGGCGACGGCGAGGCAGGCGCGTCAGTGTAAAGACGCAAGATAAATACCTTTTTGCATGGCTTTTCGCTTAGCAATCAGGGCAGCCCGAATTGCAGAGGGTCTACGGTTCACCTGTCAGTGATAAGCCACCAAATAAAATCTTTTACTCTTGGCTTTGCAGTTGACAACCCTGGTGCCCAAGTCGTAGAGGGTCTACAAATCGTAGTACAAATCGCAGAGGGTCTATATTTGAGCAGTCAGTAATAAGCTGCCAAACAAAAACTTTTTAGCGCAATTCTTCAGTTGACGGCTATGGCTGCTCAGATTGTAGAGGGTCTACATTT
>JAGQPD010000290.1 GCA_020426865.1 Planctomycetales bacterium | reverse complement strand
ATCCCTTCACTGCCAAGCAACCGAAACTCGCCCTGTTCTCCCGGTTTGACTCGCACCATCATGTCGGGAAATTCCGGATCTGACTTGTAGTCGCCGTTGGGATCGCGAATCCGCATTTCGGTAATATGCCCATCGCCGTTCAGGTCATCCGCGCCGTCTTCGTCGACGCGTCCATCGCGATCGTCGTCGACAGGACGTTGTCCGGTGCGTGGCGAGTGGGTCGTATTCGGTTCATAAAAATGTGCGTCGCGGGAATCGGGGCTCATCATTGGGCAGATGTAAAAAATCCGCTCATCCAGCAGACGTTTTACCATGTCGTTTTCTGCATAGCTTTCAGCGAGGAACCACGCGGTGTACAACGCTGCCTCGACCGATTGAATTTCGTTGGCATGAATTCCACCATCGATCCAAAAGCCCGGACGTGCGTCGCCGCCGGGCGCCTGAAAATTGGTAATCGTAGCCACCCACATATTGCGTCCACCATACGACTTTCCGAGGCTTTCCAGACGCACAATTTCGGGGTATTTGTTGGCCAGCTGCCGTAGTAATCGCGACGCCTCGCGGTAATCGTGATAGCGATTCCAGTGAGCGACAACGCGCGGGCGACTTGGTGCACCAATCGATGGATACTCCCGCGTTCGCCGTTCAGCCTCGGTCGGTTCGGCTTTTTCTGTAGCTTCCGATTTTTCGAGAATCGACCGTGCTTGGTCGAGCGGCACGTTTTGCGCCGTCGTCAGGTGACAGCGGAGTAACGTAAACGCAAGCGTTGCCGCAAGGATGAGTGTCTTCATGCCGTGTCTTTGTTTCATGTTCATGTTCCCTTGACCGCTGGGAATACTTTTTCAACGTCTCCCACGTGCGGCGCGAAGACCCGCAATTTTCCTTCCATGGCGGTCGACGGGGGGAGGCGGATCAGCCACGTCTTTTCCTGTCGCCCACCGTTGCCACTGATTGGTTCCGCAGCCAAAACGCGGCGACTTCCGCGCAGGAACTCGGCGCCAGCTGGCAGCGTCAATTCGTATTGCAGCGGATACGTGTTACGCGATTCGACACCCATCTTCGAACTCGTCGGGAGATACCCTTGGTTAATGACATCGGCGCGCAATTCAAAAATCCCCCCTCCCAAATCTTCGATGCGAATGACATCAATGTGTAATTGTGGAAGGTGCTCGGGTAACGTTCGCAGGAATTGCCAGTTCGCGTCGAGCGTCTTCGCTAATTCCGCCCGTGGCGGGGTCGTTCGTACCCACGGCTTGAAACCGCCCACTTCAACGACTCGGTCCGGAAAATCTGGATGGTCGATTCGCGCCCAGTCGACAAATCCATCGACGTTCTTTGCCGCCAACCACCGCAGTGCGCGAATCTCTGCCTCTCCACGCTTTTCATCCATCACGTGGTTTTCTTTCGGCTTCGCGTCGTTGGGCTCCCGTTTCGTGCCGTTGTCCGTGCTCGCCTCTGTCGCCGGTCGATCCGATGCACTCTCGCCGTTGGACGTGCCTGCGTCGGTTGCCTTCGCTCCGTCGGACGGCCCGCCGCCACTCTCCACGTCAACATCGCGTGGAATCCACCATCCAGACGTCGCCAACGTCCATCGTCCATAGTGAAAATAGCTCCATGCTGCAAAGCTGCCAGCCATGTCAGCTGTCTCCGGTGCATCGGCCATCGGGACGAGCTTCTGGTACTCTTTAGCAAGCCACTCCAAGTACTTATTGTCGGATTCCTTTACCGCCGCGTTGACTCGATCGCCATCACCATCAGGTTTCGCCTTCCAGGCGTGGGCCAGGTTGTCTTGCTGGCAGCAGCAGAACACGAGCGAGATATTGGGGTGGTCGAAGAGGAAGTCGGCGATCGCGCGGGTTTCGATTTCAGAGACGGCATGCGGTCCGGCATGCGGCTGATAAGCAGGGTACTTGTACGTGAAATTCACGTTGAACGAGACGCCCCCCGCGCTGTCCTCGTTGAATTGTTCGTCGTGGTCGTTGTCAATTCCCTCCACGTAAAGATCATAACTTCCCCGCTCATTTTTTTCCGGAGCGGCTTCAATCAAGACCCTCGGATCCGCCGGATGTGGCATGAAACGCCCCGCCAGCGTTGTGACCCGCATCATCGTGATGATTCCGTCCCCGTTGAGATCGTCGGGCGGGTCTTCACCAACGGAGCCGTCGCGATCGTCGTCTGTTTTTCGTGCGTTCCCGATGGCGGGAGAGGTCGTCGTTGATTGGGAAAAATTTTTTTCCGTCGCGTCAGGGGAGGGCAAGGGGATAAAGTAGTACGTTACGCGTTCCAGAACATCTTTGATCTCCGCCCCTTCCTCGCACTCGGCGACCAGATGTTCGGCACAACTCAAGGCAATCTCGTTGCCGACAAGGTCTCCCGGATCGATGCTTCCGACGACCAGGATCCCGGGCTTATCGGCAGGGCGCCCCCGACCGACCGTTAGCACGTACACATTGCGCCCCTGCAATGTCCGCGAAATGGCATCGAGCTGTCCCCATTGGGATTCCCCCAGCGTTTGCAGTCGCTGAACGGTTCGAGAGTAGTCGGCGTACCCGGCGGTAACAGACGGAGCGTCCGATGGAAAGTCTGTGGTTGTCGGATCGTCCGCGTAACAGCTGGTCGAATAAACCAGCGTAAGTGTCGTGGCGAAGGAGAGCGGTACCAGCCACGAGCGGCTGCAGACGCGGGACGGCATATCCGGATTCCTGATAGGGCTTGATGGCTGTCAAAAGCTCCCATCATAAATGGCGTGGGAAGAGATCGCCACCAGGAACCGGCGGAAGCAGCCGAATTCAGTTGATCAGGAACGGCCGCGGGGGCGTGTCGGAATCGTCACCACGTTCCCACTCGGCGCGGATTTCCCGTAGGGCATAGGCGCACATTTCGAACCGGTGGCTCAGTCGTTCCAGGACATCGGCCGGCGCCACCACCTCCTGGCTGTCTGTCTCGATGGTACTAGCAATCAAGTATGCGCGTTTGCCTTGCGCACAATAGTCCAGCAAATGGTCTTTCTTGTCTGGCGATTTCTTTTCCCGCAATGATTCGGGATACAAGCCCGACCAGAACAGCGTAAAGTCGCCGATGTGTCGGTGGACTTCCCGTCGGGCCGAACCGACGCGTTGCTGGGCTTCCCATAGCATCTCGGCAATTTCCATCAGCGGCCGACCCTGCGGGGACCGCAAACGATTGACGGTGTCGTTTCGAACGAACCGCACCAGCAGATCGCTGATGTAGTCGACCAGCGGTGGATCCGCGACTCCCAAACGGGCTTGAAATGTGTATTCAGCGATTCCGGCGAAGAAATTTCGCAGGCGAACAGGAGTCGTCGGGTACATTCATCGACCTCCAATGCTGCCAGCCGATTGGCTGGCAAGAAACGCTGGCTGACAAGAAATCCGGTCCCAAGGACGCAAAAGAACGTGGCCGCAGACACCCAGGTGTCGCCACCAAAAAGTCAACTGCGCCGACCGAGTGTCCACCCTATAAGTTTACTTTGAAACCGGCATATCGGTCAAGGTAAATTCTGATTTTGGCACGGTCCCATCGCTGTGCCCAACGTCACAAGTCGCACGCCTGTCCCGAGTCGACCAAGATGATTGACCCGGTATCAAGTCTTCAACATTGATGTCAATATTCGGACCGGTCCAGTAGTTTCCGAAGCCTCCGCCGATCCATTCGGCAACGCGAGTATTCCATCAGCTGCAATGGCCTACGAGTTGCGGCTCGAATCGTCGGCGCCGGAGTTCTCTCTGTTTAAGTACTCGATGACCTTTTCCGCTTCGTCATCGGTGCATTCCAACATGGACGTTTTGTGATCATATACGATGACACAAATGAGCGTATCCGATTCTTCCAGAAGTGATATGTTGCGAATTGAGGCAACAGCAACTCCCATGCTCGTGAGCCAATCCGAAATGGTTCTCGCAAGACTGTCTTTTGTGCATTCGAGCTGTACAACCCGAACCCGATGCTCAGCCGGCAGATTCTCTAGATCTGTCTTGCGGAATGGTCTCGGCTTCCTTCGTGATATCTCGACACGTAGGAGCTTTAGGCATGCATCGTGATAGCAGAGTTTGTGCACATATGACTCCACGATGTTGTCAATTGATCCCACGTCATGCCCTTCGACGCGCAGTTGACGCGGGGCGGCCAGAAGTTCTTCTGCCATCGCGTCGAGCAGGCTGCGTATGCGTTCCTCCAGGATTCCGGCAGCACTTTCGAGATCGGATATTTTCATAAGCGTTTTGGGGCGCTAACGAATCAGCCACGACGAAGACGTTGACAGAAAGCGAACGTTTCAAATCACGCGATTGCGGCCAAATGACTT
>JAGQPD010000011.1 GCA_020426865.1 Planctomycetales bacterium | reverse complement strand
TATTCGCCTGCGATGACCGACTTCATATTCATGGTCAAAGACACGTCCTACATGTACGTCACTGGCCCAGAGGTCGTCAAGACGGTAACGCACGAGGTTGTCACTCACGAGGAGCTTGGGGGGGCGATGACACATTCGACCAAATCGGGTGTTGCCGATCGCGCTTTTGAAGACGATGTCGAAGCGTTGTTGATGGCTCGGCGGTTGATCAACTACTTGCCGGCCAACAATCGATCGGCGCCACCGCATCGCCCCACCCCGGATCAGATCGACCGAAAGGAACCGTCGTTGGACACTTTGGTGCCTGACAATCCGACGAAGCCATACGACGTCAAGGAGTTGATCCTGAAGGTGGTGGACGACACCGACTTTTTCGAGATCCAACCCGAACACGCGAAGAACATTGTCGTTGGCTTCGCCCGCATGGATGGCTATCCCGTGGGCATTGTCGCCAATCAGCCGCTGGTATTGGCCGGGTGTCTCGATATCCGTTCGGCGATCAAAGCGGCGCGATTTGTCCGCTTCTGTGATTGTTTTGGCATTCCGATCATCACGTTCGTGGACGTTCCAGGCTTCATGCCGGGGACAGCTCAAGAATATGGCGGCATCATCAAGCACGGTGCCAAGCTACTGTATGCGTATGCCGAAGCGACGGTCCCGAAGATCACGCTGATCACTCGCAAGGCGTACGGCGGGGCGTACGACGTGATGGCATCGAAACATTTGCGGGGCGACGTCAACTTTGCCTGGCCCACCGCGGAGATCGCGGTGATGGGTCCCAAGGGGGCCGTCGAGATCATCTTTCGCAAAGAGCTGGAAAACCCGGAACGGATCGCCGAGTTGACCGAAGAGTATCGAACGACGTTCGCCAATCCGTTCATCGCTGGCCGACGTGGCTACATCGACGACGTTATCATGCCTCGCGAAACTCGCCAGCGCATCTGTCGTTCCTTGGCGATGCTTCGTGACAAGAAACTGGAAAACCCTTGGCGTAAACACGGAAATCTCCCCCTGTAGGTCCGAACATGTTTCAAAAAATCTTGATTGCCAATCGCGGCGAGATTGCCTGCCGCGTGATCAAAACAGCGCGGCGGATGGGCATTGGCACCGTTGCGATTTATTCCGAAGCCGACCGGCACTCACTACACGTCCAGCAGGCGGACGAGGCGATCTGTATCGGACCGCCACCGTCGGCCCAAAGCTACCTCGTGATCGACAAGATCGTCGACGCCTGCCGCCAAACTGGCGCCGACGCCGTGCATCCTGGGTACGGTTTCCTGTCTGAGAACGCCACGTTCGCCAAGCGTTTGGCAGCGGAGGAGATTGCATTTATCGGTCCCCCCACGGGCGCCATCGAAGCCATGGGAGACAAGATCACGTCCAAGCAATTGGCGATTGAGGCCGGCGTCAATACCATTCCCGGATTCACCGGCGCTCTGGAAAATGCCGAACACGCCGTGGCTGTCGCCAGGGAAGTCGGCTATCCGGTGATGCTCAAGGCTACCGCCGGCGGCGGCGGCAAGGGGATGCGCGTCGTCTACAACGACGACGAATGTCGCAACGGCTTTGCCCGTGCGTCCAGTGAAGCACGCTCTTCCTTCGGTGACGATCGTGTGTTCCTTGAAAAGTACATCGAGCAACCACGGCACATCGAAATTCAGATCCTCGCCGATCGCCACGGTCACGTCTTGTATTTGCACGAACGCGAATGCTCGCTGCAACGACGACATCAGAAGGTGATCGAAGAAGCACCGTCGCCGGCCATCGACAATCTCGTACGGCTGGAAATGGGACGCCAGGCCGTCGCGCTGGCTCGCGCCGTCAACTACGAATCGGCCGGCACCGTCGAATTCATCGCCGACCAGGAACGTAATTTCTACTTTCTGGAAATGAACACCCGATTACAGGTCGAACACCCGGTCACTGAGTTCGTCACTGGCCTCGATCTGGTGGAATGGATGAGCCGAGTCGCCGCCGGCCAACCGCTCGCATTTACCCAAGCCGATGTGGAAATGCGCGGTTCGTCCATCGAAGCTCGGATCTACGCCGAGGATCCGTTTCGTAACTTCCTCCCATCCATCGGTCGCATCGTCCGCTACCAGCCGCCGGACGAATCCGATTCCGTCCGCGTCGATTCCGGCGTCTACGAAGGGGGCGAAGTCTCCATGTATTACGACCCCCTAATGGCGAAACTCATCACGTTCGGCGCCACTCGTGAAGGCGCGATCGCGCACATGCGCGACGCACTGAACGAATTCTATATCCGTGGAGTGACTCACAATATCAGCTTCCTCGCCGCCCTTCTCGATCATAGCCGCTTTCGCGAAGGGCACCTCAGCACGAATCTGATTGCCGAAGAATATCCCAACGGATTTCATCCCTCTGACATCGTCCACGATGCCCCCGCTCTTCTCATCGCCGTCGCCTCGTCCATTCATCGGCGGTATATGGACCGCGCCGCTCAAATCAGCGGTCAACTGGCGGGCTACGAACGAATTGTCCACGACGATTGGGTCGTTATTATGCACGGCGTTCGCCATGCCGTACACGTGGTTCCCGTCGCAGCTGGACACGAAGTAACCTACGGCAGTGAGAAATACGTGGTGCTTAGTGACTGGCAATTTGGCCAACCACTGTTTCGTGGCACCGTCAATGGAAATAGCGTTTGCCTGCAAGTCGAACGACGCAACCTGATCTACCGAATCGAACATTGGGGCGCCCAGGTCGACCTGCGAGTCCTCACGGCGCGCGCCGCGGAACTACTCGATTGCATGCCCGAAAAGCAACCCGCCGACACGTCCAAAATGATCCTCTCCCCCATGCCTGGCATTGTCACCAGCCTGGCCGTAACGGCCGGCCACAAAGTCAATGCCGGACAGGAACTGGCCGTCATCGAAGCCATGAAGATGGAAAACGTACTACGCGCCGAACGTGACGCGACCGTCGCAAAGGTACTGGTCAGCATCGGCGATACGCTGGCTGTAGATCAGACCATCATGGAATTCGAATAACCCACCTGGCCAGACGAACCGTCTTCACTCCTTACGCTTCCGCACCCGGCGCGGAAATGTGAATCGATATGTACGCGGGCTCACCCATGCGTTGGATCAGATCCATTTGCAGTTCCAGCCACGCCATGTGCTGTTCTTCGTCGAGAACGATCTTCTCAAAGAGCATCCGCGAACCAATATCCCCTTCCTCGCCCGCCTCACTCGCAGCCTTCGTATAGAACTCGATTGCCGCTCGTTCATCGTCCAAATCCGACTGGAACATCTCCGCCAGTGATGACGCCTGCACGGGGGATTTTTCCAGGGCCAGCTGCGGAGTCCCTTTGAGAAACAAGATCCTTGCCAGAAACTCGTCGGAATGCCCGATCTCTTCCGTCATTTCCGCTCGCATTTTCGTTGCCAATCGATCCATCCCCCAATCGGTCAGAACGCCGGCGTGCAATTGATATTGGTGCTGAGCAGTCAACTCCATCGACAACGCGGACTGTAAATTCGCAAGAGTTTTTTCATGTTTCATCGACGAAATCTCCTTGTTCGGCCGGCGACGGAAGAAGAATTGCCGCCGGTTGTTGTGTAAATTCGGTGGGCAAATTCGCTATGCAAATTCGCTATGCAAATTTGTTGTGCGGATGATCGCGACGCGATCCACAACATGTAGGATACACAAGCAACTGGCCGTCGACGACCGGGGCGCCTTGACTGGGAGGCCCACCCCAAACCTGGTCTGTCAACAGGTCACAATGAAGCCCATATTGGCGTGTGGTCCGTGCTGCGCATGCGCCGCCCGTTCGGTTTCCCCCCTCGCCCCGGAGTTTTCCAATCGCTCAGCGGTCCTGCAAGAAGACCCGTAGGATCTCCCGCGCAGCGATTTCCGCGGGCATCGTACCAGCCAACACCTGCGACTCAATATCATCTCTGATCGCAGCGACCCCCGAGTGCTCTTGGATGGCCAATCGCAATTGTTGATCGACCAATGACCATAACCAACGGAGGTTTTGCTTGCGACGCTTCTTTTCCAATTCTCCGGTCAACTGCAAATCCTTGAAGATGAGTTGCACCGCATCCCACACCCCGTCGACACCACGGTTCTGAAGCGCGCTGCACGTGAGGATCCGGGGCAGTTTCTTCTGATCACGTCCCGCGAGAGATTCTATCGCTTGTTGGTATTGATGCGCCGCGACCTCCGCTTGCTTCTGCATCGGTCCATCGGCCTTGTTCACGGCAATAACATCCGCCAACTCGATCAGTCCCCGTTTGATTCCTTGCAATTCATCCCCGGCACCGGGCAACAATAGTGCCACAAAGACGTCCGTCATCTCGGCAACCATGGTTTCCGATTGTCCGACACCCACGGTTTCGACCAACACTACGTCAAAACCGGCGGCCTCACATACCAACATGGTCTCTCGCGTCTTGCTGGCCACTCCTCCCAAGGTCCCCGCGTTTGGTGAGGGGCGAATGTATGCATTCGGTTCGATCGATAACTGGGCCATGCGAGTTTTGTCGCCCAAAATACTCCCGCCACTAATGCCGCTGGACGGGTCGACCGCCAACACGGCCACTCGATGCCCCTCCCGAATCAGCTTCATCCCCAACGCTTCGACAAACGTGCTTTTGCCGACGCCCGGTGCACCCGTAATCCCCACACGAATCGCCTTGCCGGCCAAGGGCATCAGCCGAGTCAGCAGCTGTTCGGCCAGTTGCTTGTGACGGGGCAAACGAGATTCGATCAAGGTCAATGCTCGAGCCAGCACTGCGACGTTCCCGCCGCGAACTCCTTGATCGTATTCGTCGAGCGACAATTCTCGACGACGTGGCGGTTTCGCTGACATGGTGCGAGTTCTATTCCAGGCCGATTCGTCGGTTGAGGCTAGTGAGCAACTGCTTCGCCGCCACTCCGATCACGGTCCCGGGACCAAACACGGCGGCCGCACCGGCCTGATATAGTGCATCATAATCTTCCGGTGGAATCACACCACCAGCCACAATCATGATGTCCTCGCGACCCAATTTTTTCAATTCGTCACGCAATTCTGGCACGAGCGTCAAGTGCCCGGCCGCCAAGGAACTGACGCCCACGATATGCACGTCATTTTCCACCGCTTGCTTGGCGGTTTCGGCCGGGGTGCGGAAGAGCGGGCCAATATCGACGTCGAACCCCAAATCGGCCAAGGCCGTGGCGATGACCTTCTGACCACGATCATGGCCGTCCTGTCCCATCTTGGCGACCATAATCCGGGGCCGTCGACCTTCCTTCTTGGCAAACTGGTCGACCAGCTCGCGTACTTCGTCGGTCACTCCGTCCGCTCCTCCCAGTTCCGCCGCATAGACACCGCGCACGGATCGCACTGGCGCTTCGTATCGACCGTAGACACTTTCCAGTGCCGAACTGATCTCACCCACCGTCGCGCGTGATCGGGCGGCGGCGACGGCCAGGTCAAGCAGATTTCCCGAACCGTTTTCAGCGGCACTCGTGAGTGCCTTCAGCGCGTCATTCACAGCCTGCGGATCGCGATCGGCCTTCAACGCCTTTAGACTGGCGATCTGTGCTTCACGTACCGCCGAATTGTCGACATGCAACACCTTGACGTCTTCCGCCTGCGTCGGCCGGTAGCGATTGACGCCAATCACGACCTGCTGACCAGAATCGATACGGGCCTGAGTTCTCGCGGCGGCTTCCTCGATCCGCATCTTCGGAATGCCCGCCTGAATGGCGGCAGTCATGCCGCCATGCTCTTCGACTTCCAAGATGTGCTGCCACGCCCGTTGAGCTAATTCGTGGGTCAGTCGCTCCAAATAATAGCTGCCACCCCACGGATCGACCACTCGACACGTGTCCGTCTCTTGCTGCAGGAATAACTGCGTATTCCGGGCGATGCGAGCCGAGAAATCTGTCGGCAGGGCGAGCGCTTCATCCAACGCGTTGGTGTGCAACGATTGGGTATGTCCATGAGCCGCAGCCATGGCCTCCAGGCAGGTTCGCACAACGTTGTTAAAGACATCCTGAGCCGTCAAGCTCCAGCCGCTCGTCTGGCTATGTGCCCGCAGCGAGAGGCTCTTCGGATTCTTCGGCGCGAACTGCTGGATCATCTTGGCCCAGATCATCCGAGCCGCACGCAACTTCGCTACCTCCATGAAATAATTCATGCCAATGCCCCAAAAGAACGACAATCGCGGGCAAAATGCGTCCACCTCCAGTCCCGCTTGCCGCCCCGTCCGCACATACTCCAAACCGTCGGCCAGCGTATATGCCAATTCCAAGTCAGCCGTAGCGCCCGCTTCCTGCATGTGATAGCCGCTAATACTGATGCTGTTGAATTTCGGCATTCGCTGACTCGTATAGGCGAAAATGTCAGCGATGATCCGGATGCTCGGTTCGGGCGGATAGATATACGTGTTCCGCACCATGAACTCTTTCAGAATATCATTCTGAATCGTCCCCGCCAGCTTCTCGGGCGCCACACCCTGTTCTTCGGCAGCCACGATATACAGCGCCATGATCGGCAATACCGCTCCGTTCATCGTCATCGAAACGCTCATGCGGTCCAACGGAATTCCGTCGAATAAGGTCCGCATGTCGAGAATACTGTCGATGGCAACGCCGGCCATCCCCACATCTCCGGACACACGGGGATGATCGGAATCGTAACCGCGATGAGTCGCTAGATCGAAGGCGATGCTCAGCCCCATTTGGCCTGCTGACAAATTGCGACGGTAAAACGCGTTGGAATCCTTGGCAGTGGAGAAGCCCGCATATTGACGCACTGTCCACGGTCGCAACACATACATGGTGGCGTACGGACCGCGCAAGAACGGTGGAATGCCGGGCATCGTGTCGAGGTGATCCAACTGCTCGAGATCTTCCGCCGAATAAACCGGTTTGACCGGGATCTGCTCGGGAGTTTGCCACAGCAACTCATCCCCCAACGTAGGTACGCTGCGTTGCCATTCCGTCACACCGGAAGGCAACTCATTCGGGTCGCGAAGTGGCAAGTCTGCAAAATTGGGCAGGGTCTTCATGCGACGACAATTCCTTCCTCTCGCAACAAAGAGCGCAACGTATCGAGAACGTCACACTTGATAAAAATGAATCGATCGACTCCAGCCGTTCGCCAGGCGTCCTCGTTCGCGCCGGGATTACCAGCCAGGACAACGGTCCGCGCCCCAGCACCTTTCAGCGCCGCGGTCGCCGACGGTACGAAATCGGGATACAGCTTGTCCGATGAACAAATCACGGCAATCTTGGCTGCCGACTGCTGAAGGGCTTGTGCGGCATCATCGGGATTGGCAAAACCGTCGTTGGTAATGACTTCGAATCCACCAGCCTCGAAAAAATTCTTGGCGTAGGTGGCGCGTGCAGTATGGTGGGCGATCGGCCCCAAATTCGCCAGAAAAACTCTCGGTCGCTGGCCGGATTTTGCCAACCACGCGTCACTGGCATCTCGCAGTTCCTCGAATGGTTCGGCAAAACTGTGAGCCTCCAGCGGGCGCGTCGTCGCTTGCTGGCCACTGCGAAACTGCAGCAGCCCGGCCAATTGTCCGAGGGTCGCTCCAGCTGCCGCAGCCGCTATGCAATGGTCAACTCGCTGATTGGCTGTCGAGGCATTATTGACCGAAGCGGCAGTCAGTTCCGGCAATTCCACGCGCTGGTTCATGACTCGGTCACGGCTCTTGGACCACAGGGCTTTTCCATCGAGCACGGCGGGCCCGACTTTTTCTTCTGTTACATTGGGAAACTCACTGACGCCGGTGATTGGTTCCTTTCGCCGGGCAATATCCTTGGCCCGTGGCGCAAACGCGGCGTCGATCTGTTCGGCGACCCAGCCGCTCGTCAGAGCTTTCGCCATGCCGCCCATTTTTTCGACCTGTTGAAAGATCTGCCAAGCCCCGTCGGCCAACTGTTCCGTCCAGTTGTCCAAAAACCAACTGCCACCAGCCGGATCGATAACCCGATGCAGATGCGATTCCTCCTGCAGGATCAACGCTGTATTTCTGGCGACCCTGCGCCCTAGTGAACCTGGAACACCCAAGGCTGCGTCGAACGGCACTGACGTTATCGCGTCTGCACCAGCAACTCCAGCCGCAAACACAGCGGTTGTGTTTCTCAGCATGTTCACATAGGGGTCACGCTGCGTGAGGACTCGTCGACTACAGCGCGTATGTATCGACATTGTGGCTGCTGTCGGCGAACCGCCGCACACGGATACGATTCGCCCCCACAATCGTCTGGCCGCCCGCAACTTCGCGATTACGAGAAAATGATGCGTCCCTACGCTCATCGTAAACGCGATTTGCCGTGCCGCCTTGTCAATCGGCACGCCACCCGTCATCATCGCGCGCAAATATTCGACACCTGTGGCGATTGCAAAGGCCAGATCTTGCACCGCCGTTGACCCAGCCTGATGGTAGGCGGACGTATCGACTCCCACCGCCGTCACTTTTGGATAATTCATCGACACCCAAGCGGCGAGCTCAACCAACTGACCGATGGACTCGTCCAAAGACACGGGCAATGCACCGACATCGGCTAGGGTCCCCAGCGGATCGGCGTTGAAGGCAGCGCGGATTTTCTCGGCCGGCAGCGCCAATTGTTTCCAAAGGGCAATCAACTGAGCGGCAACCGGCAAGAACGCGGCTCCGGCTCCGATGGCCACGCCCACGCGGTCGAGCGGTAGACCGTCCAACAACAGGCGCCAGTCGTCAAGATGGTAGGCGGCGATGCCAGTCCGATCGCCGGTCGCCGCGGATCGGTCGCGCTGGTCGGGGTCGAGCCCACTGGCGGCGGTTGGTGCCAGTGGAAGCAACAGCGACGTCACACCACCCTCCCAATCCTCCCTGATCTCGCGATGGGCGACGTCCAGATCCGGATGACAGAATTCCTGCCTCAAATCCCATCCGGTCTCCACGGCCCCTAATGGGCTGGAACCGCGTACAAAGGGTGTCAAGCCGGGCATCCCCAGAGCGTTGCTTGATGGCAAGGCATCCTGGCGACAATAGACGGGCTGGAGATCGATCCCTTCATAAGTATGGGTCACCAGCCGCTGTTCAAAGGAAGCCCCCTTGAGATCTTCTTCGACGAGCTTCCGCCAGGACTCGGGTTTCGCCGACTCAAATGTGTCGGCGATTGTAAAGCGTTGTGTGGCCATTCGTCAACTCCATAAATCCAACGGCATTGTCGCGCAATACCTTCCCATCACGAACCAAGGGGCGCTTCCGTGTCCTGCGGTCATGCACTTTAGCCGCAGGGTAGCTGACACAGTTCAGTCAGTACACCATGACTACTTTTCGGGTGCAGGAAGGCGATTTGCATGTGATGTGCGCCGGGGCGCGGAGTCGCATCGATCATGCGGATACCGGATTCCTGCAACTCCTTGATGCGCGATTGTATATCGTCGACCGTGAAGGCGAGATGATGCAGACCTTCGCCCCGCTTATCGAGAAACGCTTGCACGGTACTGCTGGGATCGGTCGGTTCGAGCAATTCCAATCGCACGTCGTTGATGCGAAAGAACGCCACCCGCACCTTCTGACTCGGTACATCTTCGATCCCCTCAAATACGGCGCCCAAATGTCCTTCGTAGAATTCCCGCTGGGCATCGATACTCTTGACAGCGATTCCTACGTGATTGAGCGACTTCACCGCTTGCATCGTCGTTTTCTCCTACGCAAAGACCACTAGAACTTGACCGTTCTTCACGGAATCGCCAACCTGTGCTCGAATCTCGGCGATCTTGCCAGCGACGGGGGCTGTAATCACTGTTTCCATTTTCATCGCCTCGAGAACCAGCAGGACGTCATCGACCTGGATCGACTGGCCGGCCTGAACGGGCACTTTCACGACCACTCCGGAGATGGGACTGCGGCAGACTTTGGATTCATCGGCGACGCGCTCCTGTCCCGCTCCAGCCGGTGACGCTGCACTTCCGGACGGACCTGATGCTGCGCGCGGAGCGGCCCCACCTCCCCCCACCGGAGGAACGTACGTCGGCTGACGTGCTTCGGGTTGGTCCACTTCGACATCAACTTCGTAAATCTGACCATCTACGGTAATCTTTAGTTTCACCGCGAGCTCCTAGCGATGTTGAACTTGAAGGTTGTGGGAAGCTTGAATGGTAGCGCGGCCATTTTGCAGCCACGACATGCTGCCAATCAAACGCACTTGACGGATATGGGGTGTGACCCCCAAATAGGCCGCAATGGCGGCGGAGATCACCGATAACGTTTGCTCGTCTATTTGCGGTATTGACCGGCGATCCTGAACCACGCCGGAAATCGCGCCAACTTGCGACTCAAGGGTCACCACACGGTCGGCCAACCGGGCGAAGTCCTGCCGCAAAGCGGTGACGGCTTCGAGCAGTTGCTGCATAGTCTGTTCGGTTTGAGGCATGTTTCTATTCACTTCTTCGCAAACTTGTTTTCCACGGGATTCGAATCACGGTCCATCGGACGGTCGCGTCTGGTCTCGACCGGTCCCCCAACCGGGCCGGACGACTACAGTGGAATCAGACCGTGTTTCTTCGGTGGTCGTTGGTCACGTTTGCTCTGCAGGTACTCCAGTGCCCTCGCCAAGTAGCGACGGGTCTCTGACGGTTCGATGATCTCATCCACAAGTCGCCGCCCGGCGGCGACATACGGGGAGGCGAACGCCTCACGATATTTCGTGATCAATTCGGACCGTCGAGTGGCCCGGTCTTGGGCTTCATCCATCTCCTTGCGGAACACGATTTCCACGGCCCCTTCGGCCCCCATGACCGCGACTTCGGCGGTGGGCCACGCGAATGACCGGTCGGCCCCTAGGTCTTTGGAACACATGGCAACATGTGCCCCGCCATACGACTTCCGCAAGATCACTTGGATCTTCGGTACCGTCGCCGCGGAATAGGCGAAGAGCAATTTAGCCCCGTTACGAATAATCCCACCGTATTCCTGCTCGACGCCCGGCAAGTACCCGGGCACATCGACGAAGGTGATAATGGCGATATTAAAAGCGTTGCAGAATCGAATGAATCGAGCGGCCTTGTTGGCGGCATTGATATCGATGGCCCCGGCCATCACGGCGGGTTGATTGGCAATGATCCCGACGGTTCGTCCCAGGATCCGTGCGAACCCAACAACCATATTCATGGCATACCCCGATTGCACTTCGAGGAAATCACCTTTGTCGACGATATTCGTGATCACGCTACGAACGTCGTAGCCATGCTTGGGGTCTACCGGGACAATGTCGTCCAACTTTGGATTCGGATCCACATCGCCATCGTGCGGCAAGCGAGGCGGTTCCTCCAGATTGTTCGACGGCAAAAAACTCAACAGACGCCGACACAAATAGGTCGCCTCTTGATCATCATCGGCGATGAAATGGACGACCCCCGAGTGCGTCATATGGGCATCGGCGCCCCCCAAGGCCTCGGCCGAAATGTCTTCGCCCGTCACCTGCTTGATTACCTGCGGACCGGTGATAAACATCTGCGCTTTTCGCGTTTGGATAATAAAGTCGGTAAGGGCAGGGGAGTACGACGCACCGCCAGCACACGGCCCACAGATCAGCGATACCTGCGGCACGGCCCCGGAGAGCATGACATTGGAAAAGAACACCTGGCCGTAACCCGACAAGGAATCAATCCCCTCTTGAACGCGGGCGCCCCCGGAATCGTTGACGAACACAAACGGGCTACCGGTTTCCAACGAACGACGCATGACCTCGGCGACCTTCAGCGAATGAACTTCACCCGCTGAGCCACCCAGAACGGTAAAATCCTGACTCGCCAAGTGAATCAACCGACCGTCGACCGTCGCTGCACCTGTCACGACGCCGTCGGCCGGCACCTCTTTCCCCTCCATACCGAAATGGGTTTGCCGGTGCTGAGCAAACAAACCGAACTCTTCAAAACTGTCTGCATCGACCAATGCGTCGACCCGCTGCCGCGCCGTCAGCTTTCCCTGTTTTTGCTGCTTCGCTAATCGTTCCGGCCCACCACCTTGCTGCAGGTGTTCGCGTTTGGCACGCATATCGCTAATCAATGCCTTCATCGTCGCCGGCTTGCCATTGGTCATAATTGACGCTTCCTTTTCAATTCAGGCCCCACGGATCAAACTCACTCGGAATCCACACCATCGGCAACAACGGCCCCCAGGTACTATGCTGGTTCGACCGTCACCTGTCTCGCCAGCCCACCAACCGTCACTCGATACTTGACCGGACCGGTAAGCTTGCTGCTGCTCTGTGTCCCTTCCTTCTTGACCGCCGTTTCGGCCGCCAACTGTTCGGCGGTCTTACTGACATTCTTCGGCCCTTCACTGCGATGGGCAAAGAACTTGGGAGCGACCTGCGGAAACATGGCATACGTCAGGACGTCTTCATCCGAACCGTTGCACCCGTCCAGGGCAAGTGCTTGCGTGCGTAACGCATCCCATTCGGGGTGCAGCAGGTCGGCGGGCCGTATGTCGATCGCTTCTTTCTTGGCATGAGCGGCCGCCAGTTTCATCACCTCCGCAGATCGTTCGCCAATCGTCTTGCCGTAATATCCCAACATCAAATCGGCGAATTCGCCGGTCAGCGCTTTGTACCGCCCCATCAACACATTGAACACCGCTTGCGTACCAACGATTTGACTGGAAGGCGTCACCAGCGGCGGATACCCGGCGTCCATTCGCACGCGAGGTACCTCTTCGAGCACCTCCCGCACTCGATCTCCCGCCCCTTGCTGCCGCAACTGGCTTTCCATATTCGAAATCATTCCACCAGGGATCTGACTATCGAAAATGTCGGTCTCCACACCAATGAATTTCGATTCGAACTCCGAATACCGCGGCCGAACGTCGGCGAAATGATTCTTGATCTGGTGCAGACAATCCTTGTCCAGACTGGTCGTGTATCCCGTCCCTTCCAGCATTTCCACAAGCGCCTCGGTCGGATTGTGCCCCGGTCCCAAGCTCAATGACGAAATGGCGGTGTCCACGATATCGGCTCCCGCCTCGATCGCCTTCATCAAGCTCACCATTGTCACGCCCGTCGTCGAATGAACGTGGACATGAACGAGCATCTCCTTACCGCACTTCTTCTTGATTCCCTTCACCAGATCGTACGCGGGCTGCGGCCGCAGTAACGCCGCCATATCTTTGATACAGATCGAATCGCACCCCATCTCCTGCAATTGCTTGGCCATATCCACAAACTTATCGACCGTGTGCAACGGCGACACGGTATAGCAAATCGTCCCCTCCGCGTGCTTGCCAGTTCGTCGAACCGCCTGCATGGCACGTTGCAGATTGCGTACGTCGTTCAGCGCGTCAAACACGCGAAATACGTCCATCCCGTTTTCCGCCGCCTTCTCGACAAACCGATCGACAACCGTGTCCTCGTAGTGCCGATATCCCAACAGGTTCTGCCCACGCAACAGCATCTGCAACCGCGAATTCGGCATCAACTTGCGAAACGTCCGCAGTCGCTCCCATGGGTCTTCATTCAAGAAGCGAATGCACGAGTCGTACGTCGCGCCCCCCCAACATTCGACGCTCCAGAAGCCCGCCCGATCCACAGCTTCGCAAATCGGCACCATGTCTTCCATCGCCATCCGCGTTGCCAATAAACTCTGATGGCCATCTCGCAGTGCCAACTCCGTTACTTCCACCTTACGCGCCATATCTATACACTCCTGAAAATCGGCAACGGGCTTGCGACTATCTCCGACATCTGCATCCACGCGGTGACTCCGCGATAGGCAACCGTCGACGGGATCCGTTGCGCCCAATGTATCAAGTCGAAATTCGATATCCGAGTACCAAAGCGGTGGTCCGGCGGCATGATCCACCGTACCGGCCACTCAGCAAGAAACTGCCAAACGAATTCGCGGACCATCTCCTTGTCCAGTACTGCAGCATTTCCGGCCATTGAGCACAACAACCCCTCAAGGGTCAGTAGCGTCTCGCGGAACATCATCAAATCGGGTTCGAACCGCAGTTTACCGAGTTCGTACGACTTGTCCATCAGGTCTGTCAACCAACGGCTACCCGGATATTCTCCACGAACAATCCGCTGCAAGAATTGATGCACTGTTGACTTCAAACCTTGTCGGTCCACGTCCGCCGAAATCGAAAGCCCCAAAAGTGCCGACTCAATACCCACCGCGTCCGTCACCGCCGCCGACAGCGCCAACTGGACCATCAGCCGGCGCGCCGACTCGCTCAATCTACCCGCCAAACTCCAATCCAGCAGCGCGACGCGTCCATCCCGCGTCAACATGATGTTCCCTGCGTGCGGGTCGGCGTGAAACAAAGCGTGCCCGCTGCGAGCAAGAAACGGCCTGGCGATCAGCGTTCGTGCAACGGTACGGGCCAAGCGTGTCGCCGAGGGTACCGCGATTCCTGATTGGCGAAACACGTGGCTCTCGGTAATCTTCACGCCTTCGACCCGCTCCATCGCGGTCACGCGCGGAGAACACGGCTCCAGAAGGCGGGGGATCAACACTGCCGGGTCGTCACCATAACAGGCGTCTGCCTCTCGTAGGTGTTGCTGTTCCAGGTCCAGACGCACTTCGGCGGCCAGACACTCGCTGACCTGGCGGAACGTATCACCGTAGTCGAGCACGGGAATCCGCAGCGACTCGCACGATTCATCCAGAAACACGCCAACTTGCTGCAACAGTTCCAATTCGTACAACAGTGTTTCGCGGATGTGCGGCTTGAGGACCTTGAAGACCCCCCGATCTCGATCGGCGTCGGCTTGTTGTGTCGGTCCTGTCCGGCGAAACGGCACCACCACTGCGACGCTTGCCTCCGCCAACGCTGGGTATTCCAATTCAATACCTTGCAGTTCGAGGCATCCGAGCTCGCATTGCAGTTGCTCGCGAATGGTCCGCCACGGAAGGGAAGGAGGGAGTGCCTCAAGCTGTTGCAGCTGGAGCCGAAACTCCAATGGCAATCGTGTGTCACGCGCCAGGACTTGTCCCAGTTTGTGCAAGACCGGCGACTGACGCGCGAGTCGACCGAGGCGCATGGAGATGGGGGTCAGCGGCGGCAGCCCCGATTGTTCGTCCAAAATGGCACGTTGCTGCGTTTGCGGCAAGCGATCGAGAAAGAAGGCCAAGGCGGCACGGATCGGCGCCGCCAAGTTTTGGTGCCCTTGCGGAAGGACGTTCGCAAGGGCAGCATCGTCCAACAATTTCGCCCAACTCACCGTCGTCCCTACTTTCGCAAACTTCCCTCGAACTTGTCTCACCCCAAGACAATCCACGGACTCCGTCACTTGCTGTCAATCGGACCTGGTCGCTAACCAGGCGTCGATGTGCGGCCACGTGTTCTTCTCAGCACCCCGACCGGCCATGATACCGATGTGCCCACCGCGCACCCGGAAGATTTCTTTATCGGCGGTTCCTAGATGCTGCATTACCGCTTCTGACTGACAGGGAGGCGTAATGTGGTCGGACTCGGCAATCACGTTCAATACGCTAGCGGTAAGGTTTCCCAGCTTCACCGGTTCGCCGGAAACATGGAGGTTGCCCTTGATCAAACGGTTCTCTTTGTAGAAGTCGTTGATCAGTTGACGATATGCTCCGCCGGCCATGGGGATGATATCCCGAACCCAAGTGTTCATGGCATGCCAGGCTTCAATGGTCCCATCGTTTTCGATGTTGTCCCACAGACTGACATAGGTCCCCACGTAGTTTTCGATTGGCTTCAGCATCTTCGCGCCGGCATCGATCATTTCCCCGGGCACATTGCCAAAGGTTTCCACGATCCGATCGGCGTTAAATTCCGGGGCGCTGGTCCAACGACTGAACCCGCCGACGGAACGATCAGAGAAATCCAGCGGCGCCGTCAGCAGGATGAGGTTCTTCAGGCCGTCGTTGGGTCGCAGGCATGCATAGAGCGTGCTGATCAGCGCTCCCAGGCACCAACCGAGCATGCTGATCTGCTCGGCCCCGGTCACAGCCTTGACCTTTCGCACAACACGGGGAAGGTACTGGCCGGCGTAGGTATCGAACGAATGGTTGGCATCCTCCGGACCGGGAATCCCCCAGTCCAACAGAAAGATGTCATACCCCTTGGCCAACATATACTCCACAAAGCTATGCCCGGGCCGCAGGTCCAACACGTACGGCCGATTCATGATCGCAAACACGAGCAACAAGGGCACGCGATGTCGCTGCTCTTCCGGTACCGGCGAAACATATCGGTACAGCTTCGCCTTGTTCAAGGTCCATACGAGATCCTTTTGCGTTTGCGCGATCTTGGCATCGGTCGTCAACAGCCGAGTAAACGTTTGTGCTTTGCTGACGTTCCGCTGCCATTCCTCGATCGGATTCGGAATGCGTGCAGCACCGTTGTCGTTGGTAGTAGCGGATTCAGTCATAACCACTTCCCCTCACTATGTCGGGCGGAAAAAACGCATCTTGAGGAAATCGTCTGCGTTTTGGCCGTCTGCTATTTCTTCTGCTATTTCTTCAAAACTGTGTCTATTTTTGCTTCCATGTCGTCCAATCGCATTTCGATATTCGTCAGACGTTCCCCGAGGCGATGCAAGTCATCGGCACAGGGAAGCTTCCATTGTGCCAACGTTTGGGTCATCGCCGACTGGATGGCTTTTTGAAATGGTGCCGACGAGCTTAACCAGGCATCGAGCATCGCACCGGTTGATTTCGCGTACGCATCGGTGTTGACCAATTGCGTCATCGATTTGGCCCAGGCGTCCATGCCGTTGTCGCGCATTTCCTTAAAGACCCCCGTCGGATCGAACGGGTTGAACGATTCAGGTTTTTGAGTCATCACAAGTCCTCACACAAATTCTCGCTTTACATGAAAGCTCCACCATTGACATTGATCTGCTGACCGGTGA
>JAGQPD010000289.1 GCA_020426865.1 Planctomycetales bacterium | reverse complement strand
GACTTCGGCGACGATCCGGCCGATTTCTTCAGCGGTTGGTGGTGGCGAATCGACTTGAATCCCTGCCGCGACGCTCAGCACATCCGACAACACAGCGTCACTTCGGCCGACAGAATACATATATCGCAAGGCACTTTTGGCAACGTCCTTGCTAAGGCGGCTCGTTTGCAGTGCCTCGGCCAGGTGCGTGGGTCCTGCGGGGCGTTGCAGAAATGCATCGATCATATCCCCCAGCCCCTGATCCAATTCGACCTGCGTCAGCTTCCCCTGCGACATGACGGCGGCCGCAGCAGCGGCCGCAGCGGTCAGATCGAACGCCGTGATCCCCGAAATCGCCTGCATTTTTGCCAGGTTAGACGGGTGATCGCGGGCCAATAGACGCAAAGCCTTCTGGCTTGTCACGTCGTCGATTGCACTTAGTCCGGCAATCGCCGTTGTCCGCATCTCGGCCGAGGTATCACCAGCAAACGCCAGATCACGCAATTGTGGCACCACCGATTTATCGGTCCAAGCAGCTGCAAGGCGGATTGCGGCTTCCTGTAATTCAGGATGCTCATGTCCCACATCAACACTTATCCAGCGATTGATCAATGACAGATCACCGTCAGGTCGAACCTTGCGTGTCACGGCCGCGTCCGTCAACCAGTCAAGCACCTTTCGTTGCAGCTCAGGCGACATGCGATCGGGCGTGCCTAACCAATCCCACACGACCTGCAGGTCGCGAGTGTTGCCCCGATTGCAGACCATTTCCATGACCGCCGGCAGCCGTTGCTCGGGCAACCGTCCGCTCTCGAGCAACTTCATCAGTGCCGGAACCGCACTGGCCGGTTCGTCGGCCGCCGCCGAAGCTGCGATACAAAGGCAGCAAGCAACCGCTAAAGCGATGGACGCCGCTGGCAACCAGTCCCTGAACCGACACCTCGCTGCCATGCTACGCCTAACCTCCACGAACCTGTTTGGCACGACCCTCTAACGTTTTTGCTGTTTCGTCGAAGGCATGCTTGATGTATTCGTCCTGGTCATAGATCAGGGATTCCACGAGTATTTCGTTGGCCTTGGCCGCCTCCGCACCGTCGAAGAAGCTGAGTGCCCAGATCGCCTGCAGCCGCACGCGAGGATGCTCGTCGTTCACTTGCATCTGCAACAGCTCCAATGCGTTCGGGACACGGTCATGCCAGTAGGCCAACACTCGCGTTGCCGCGGCCCGAGCACGAAAGTCGGACGAGCGCAAGACGCGACCAAGCAAATCGAGATTCACCACATTGTGATTCTGATGTAGCCAGAGCGATTCCAGCACGTGGTGCGGGAAGTCAGGATCGCTGTCATCCAGCTGATTTAGCCACTTTTCCGTCGCGCGGAGCACTTCGTTCGTGGGGCGGCTGCTCAATTCAATACGGGCGCGATATCGAAGGCGATCGTCCTTTTCTTTCAGCACGTTTAAGAGCTGTTGCAACGTCTGTCCGGCAATCCGCGGTGGCTTCACCAAATCGCGTCCTTCGTACGTGACGCGATAGACACGCCCGTGAATTTGATCGCGATTGGGATCCCGCAAATTATGTTGCATGTGGCCAATAATCGGGTTGTGCCAATCGGTGAAATAGATGGCACCGTCCGGCCCTACCTCAACATCGGCGGGGCGAAAATTCGGATCGGCCGACGAGACGATCGGCTCCACCTCGGTAGCGGTAAAACTTGATTCCTTGTCCTCCACGCGATATTGCAGAATCCCCTGAAACCCGATGACGTTGTTGACCAACAGATTGCCCCGTAATTCCTCGGGAAAATGGCTGCTACTGAGGATCTCCACGCCCGAACAGGGACGAGTCCGCTGTTGGTAGACTTGCGGTGGCTTGCCGTGCTTGCGTGGGTAATCGAGGTCACCGGAAAACAGCAGCCCGTGGTATGGCTGTGCTCCCGTTCCGTCATAGACAAAATCCTGTCCCCAACGATCAAACACGTGGCCGTGAGGATTGGCAAAACCAAACGAGACATAGATATCGCATTTGCTCGTGCGAGGCTCCAACCGGAACACCGCGCCGTTGGCAACGCGCCGAGGCGCTCCCCATGGTGTTTCGACTTGTGAATGATGAAACGTGCCTTCTTGAAAATACATGGCACCCCCCGGATCAAGGGTAAAACTGTTGGCGGTATGGTGAGTGTCCGCGGTATCGACACCGTGCACAAGACGCTGTTTGATGTCGTATTTGTCGTCGCCATCGGTATCTTCCAAATAGATGATGTCTGGCCCCTGCCCGACAATGACGCCCCGGTTCCAGAACTCGAACCCGGTCGGATTGTGCAGATCCGCAGCAAAGGTCTTGCAAACATCGGCCCGACCGTCGCCGTCGGCGTCCTCTAGAATCAACAGCTTATCGTCCATCGCCTCGGTCGGCTTCCAGTGCGGATAGGTGCGCCACGCCGCGACCCATAAGCGACCTTGCGTATCGAATGCCATCTGTACGGGGTTGACCAATTCCGGAAACATGGCTTCATCGGCAAACAAATTCACCTTCATGTTCTTTGCCACGGTCATGCTCGCGATGGCCTCTTCTCCTGACAGGAAGACATGCTTGCCGTCCGGCAATGGTCCCGGCTTGTTGGAGATCACCGGTATGAATTCGGGCAGGTTGCTGTCATCCGGCTCGATTGTTTTTCCAGCAGCCGCGGCCCACACCACGCGATCGCGATTGGCGGTCATCACGTCGATCACCTCCAACTCGCGTTGCGTCACCGAGTAATTCGAAAGCCCGTCACCGTAACCACCTGGACCTTCCGAGAATTTCAAGAACGCTCGGTCGCCAAACGTCGAGTAGCCGTCGGTGGCCCGATAGCGTTGGTACCAATACGCATTCTTGTCGTTCACTGCCGCCCGCAGCTTCGCCAACGATTGACGATCGCTCGGCGCCGATCGGCCAAACAGTGCCTGGAAAATGACCGCCGCCGCGACCGCATCGCCCCGTTCGTTCAGAAACAGCCCGTTGGTGGTCAGCGAGTCCTCGTGGGTTGCCGCCTTGACGCGTGCAGCGGCCAGATTCGTTAGATCGACAAACACGATCCCCTTGGCCGTAGCCGCCTCGCCCATCACGCCTGCATATTGCTTGATCTGGTCGTTGGACTTCGCTACCGCCTCGCGGCTCGGAAGGTTTGCGTCGTCGATGTACTCAAGTGGCCATGGCGAGAACAACACAAGTCGCGGCGACGACTTGCCGTTGTATTGTTGCGATAAAATGTGTTCGATGAACTCAGTCACTTCCGTTTTGAAGTCTGCCAGGCCAGCTGGACCACGCCGCGATTCGTTGTAGCCAAAAAACGCGAAAATCACGTCGGCGTTGGTGTTGGTCGTCTCGAACCGGTTTTCACGCACCTTCCCCTCGTCGCGCGGCGATAGTTTATCGGGCTGCGGGACGGGCGAATTGCCGGCCAGCCACTCGTCTTGCGAGCCGAACGATCGTGAACGCAGTCGTTGAGAGAATTCCTTCCAACCCGCGATCTCGTCACCGCTGTAGGCCAGATTCCGAAACACGAGTTCGTGTTCTGGAAACTCATGGTGGATCATTGTCTCTAACCAACCATGATGCTGCATCCGTTCACCAAACGCATTGCCGATGATGCAAATGTGGTCTCCCTTTTCCAAGGTCAACGTTTGTGCCGTGGAAGGTGAGACCAATAGCAACAGGACCAATACAGCCAATCGCTTCATTGTTTGCCCTCGTATTACGACTTTAGGAAGTCAAGGAATTTTGATCGCCGTTCGGCGATGGTGGGAAGGGAAAGAAACGGCGGGTGGGATGCGAAGGATCGCGGGGCGGGCGGTTATTCGAAAGGGATCAAATCAAGTGGTGCGGAATCAGACGGGTTCAAATCAAATCCACCGGACGACGCTTACGTCCACGCTGCGTCGAACTACATTCGGAACAAATGCCCGAGACAATCAAGCGATGCCCCGTGACACGAAAATCGTATTCCGCAGCCACCGCGTCGCGAATCGCCAGCAACTCCTCGCTACGAAACTCAATCAGTTTATTGCACTGCGTACAGTGTAAATGATCGTGCTGGGGATAGCCATAGTCGTGCTCGTAAACCGCGCGGCCGGCGATCGACATCTTCCGCAGCAACCCCGCTTCGACCAGCTCCGTCAACGTCCGGTAAACCGTCGGACGACTCACCTTGCCGTCCCCCTCGCCAAACGAAAGGTCCGCAATCAAATCGTCCGCATCGAAATGCTCGTGTCGCTTGAAAATCTTTTCCACCAGGGCACGACGCTGCTGCGTGACTCGCTTACCACGACTCTGCAAAAACTCCTCGAACCGCTCCAACGGTGTCGATGAGACTTCCACGGTGCCTAGCGAAAAATCTTTTGACAAATCTCTTGGCAAATCTTTTGACATTGCGTCGCGAATGGGGATATGACGGCGATCGAGCCAACAGGCCGCGTTGTTCCATCACTGGGACGACCACTGGGACGACCACTGGGACGACAGCCCGCCAATCGGCAGGGCAACGCGTGACTCTAAGTATACCCCAATTCGGTTCACTCCGCACGGATTGGCGGAATCCCGAATTTAGCCAGCGATTTCGTCAAACAGCCGCCCAACAGCGACTTCCAACTTGGCCTCGGTTTCGTACGTTCCGGCCTCGATCTGTCGACGAATTTCCGCGATCCGGTCCGCTCGTGCCGAAGCCGCCTCGCTCACCCGACTGACCATTTCCGCTTCCGCCGATATGTCCAGCTGGTCCGCCGCTTGCAGCCCCTCGTTACGCTGTTGAGGTGCTACCGAATCCGGTCGCTGTGCACCACGAATTGCGTCCAGATTTGTGCGCGATGCACCATGAAGAGAAGAAGGTCCTTGGATTTGCATGGCATTAACCCCCATTGGTTGCACCAGCCATGACCGTGACCCGGCCCCGATGACTGGCATGACTCGAAATTTTTCCGCGCTTGTTAGGCTGACCTGGGAATCACATCTCGACAAGTTTTGTGTTCCTTCGACCAGCAGCACCGCGTTCCGTGTCGTGTGGGAGGCTTTCCTAGCAGAAAAGATGACCTCGTGTGCTGTGAATGCAAGCATTTGGCATATCGACGAAATGCCGCTGGTCGGTCCACTATTTCTTAATGCAATTCCTTTTGTGTGGCTGTTAACGATCCATCGTGTTTGCGAAAAGTCTGCCGACAGCCGTTTTCCAGCTGCCAAATGTTCCTCGGCTGTCCTCAGCCGTATCCAAACCCAGACAGCCCAGGACACCTGCATACCGCTATACGAACCAGTCAAACAAAGGTTCTGGCTTTTTGCTTTTTTTCTTTCCAGGAATTCGACGTAA
>JAGQPD010000288.1 GCA_020426865.1 Planctomycetales bacterium | reverse complement strand
GACATGGACCACGCGCAAATACGGGTCTCATTGAGAGTTTTTGACAGTCCACGCTGCGGGAGTGGCAAATCGGAAGGCCGCCTTCCGAACGATAATTAGGGGCAAAAAAATTGTTTGTTGGTGTTTTTTTCTTGGCGCATGAGCGCGGTTGGGGCTGGGATTGGTCGTGCCGGGAGTTTTTTCCAGCCGCCGCGGGCTGCTTTGTCGCTCGATTCGCTGATTTTGATTATTCTCAAGTTTCAGGGGGTGCCTTTGGGTAGTTGTTGGGCAGGATGGTTCTTGGGAAACAGAGCAGGGCTGAGACGCTATGGTGATGCGGCGGAACGGGAAGGGGATCGGGCGACGAAAGACGTCGACCGTGCTGCGTTGTGAGCCACTGGAAGCGCGACATGTTTTGGCTTGTGCCACGGTGTGCATCACCGAATTCATGGCATCCAACGACGGTTCGCTGTTGGACGCCCAAGGCGAGGCGTCGGACTGGATCGAATTACACAATGGAACAGATTCGACGATCGATCTAGCCGGCTGGTATCTTACCGATGACGCGGCACAGCTGAACCGTTGGCAATTCCCCTCAACGTCGCCGTCGGTTTTGTCGCCGGACGAATATCTGGTGGTATTCGCCTCCGAAAAGGCGGGGGAGGCGGGATTGCCGGTTACGGAGCTGCATACGAATTTCAAGCTGGCGCGCGAGCGGGAATACTTGGCGCTGGTAATGCCCGACGGTGTGACGGTGGCCCATGAATACGCACCGGAGTATCCCGAGCAATTGACTGGCGTATCGTACGGCATCTTGGGATTTTCGACGGCTGATGACACGTTGGTTGGATCCGGGGCGCCGGCCCGCGTACTGGTTCCGCAGGACGACACCTTAGGGTCCACCTGGACGGGACCCGACGGCGTGTTCGACGACAGTCAGTGGACGACCGGTACTTTGGGTGTGGGGTTTGATACCTCCACCACGGTGACGCAACAGTTTTCCGTCCTCGACATCGGCGCCACCGGGCAGCGAATTGATACCGGGGCAACGGACATTTCCGCGACAGGCAGTAACGTCAACCTACCAACGACCTCGCTTACGTCAGACACCAATGTGTCGTACCAGTTGAAGGTTGACAACATCAATATTGCGGGTGAGGCTGTTGGTCAGATTGATTGGTTCGATCGGGGCAACGGTCCGACGGCGTCGCTGGTCAATTTGGGCGAGGACGGGATTCGCAATTCGCAGGGGGTCGTCCGAACGACACTGTCTGGTCTTCCCGCGGGGGCCTATCAGATCACGTCCTATCACGTCGACCCCAACAATGTCGGATCGGATCAAATTCGAGTGTTTGTCACCGATGCCCAGGGAGTCAACATCGAACAACCGGTTCCGGGAAATGCCTCCATTGGCATCGGTGGTGTTTCCAATCTGAATACCAGCAACATCAGTCAATCACGGACGTTGTTCGTCGTCTATTCCAATGGCACTGATGATGTGAGCATCGTCTACGACGGAACAGCCAGTCCCAATTCAATGGTGCCACTCAATGGCATGCGAGTTATTCAACGCGGAAGTCCATACTTTGGTCTGATCGACACCGACATCCAGTCGCAGATGTTTGGGCAGGCCAGCACGGCGCTGGTTCGCGTGCCATTTTCGGTATCGAATGCCAGCGATTACACTTCGCTGACATTGAACATGCGGTACGGCGAGGGGTTTGTTGCCTTTCTCAATGGCACCGAGGTTGCCAGACGGAACGTACCTGGCTCTTTGTTGTTCGACAGCACCGCGCTTTCCGAACGTCCGGACGGCGATGTCTTGACACTCGAGTCGATCGACCTGACGTCACACCTCTCCGCGCTGACTGACGGCACGAATATCCTTGCCATCCAGGGGCTGAATTCGTCCGCGACGGACAACGACTTTTTGATCTTCCCGGATTTAAACGCAGTCCGGACGCTGGTCGACGCAGGGACCTATTATTCACAACCAACGCCGGGGGCGGCGAACACGGCAAGTCCGTTAGGGGTGACGGCCGCGCCGCGATTGAGTGTGGAACGAGGTTTTTTCAGCGAACCGTTTTCGGTCTCCATCAACACTGAGACCAGCGGCGCGCAAATTCGCTACACGCTTGACGGCGACCCTCCGACGGCCACCTCCGGTAGCGTTTACAGCGGCCCGATTGCGATCAGTCATACAAACACGTTGCGCGTCGCCGCGTTTCGTCCCGGATATGTGTCCTCGCCTGTTGCCACGCACACCTATTTGTTTCTCGAAGATGTCTTGCAGCAAAGTGCATCCTACGGCAAAGACGGGCTGGGATTATCGGCGTTTGCCGGATGGAGTCACCTCGGCGCCGGTGGTGATTGGGAAGTTGATCCGGATATTGTCAACAGCACGAATATCGACGATCGCCTGACCGCCAGCGATTTACGATCGATTCCCACGCTGTCGGTGGTCTTGCCGTGGGAAGACATGTTTGGCGGAGGCGGCCAGGGAATCTATATCCAGGGGGAAAACGTGGAGCGGGCTGTTTCCGTCGAGCAGATCTTGCCCGATGGCTCGACCGGCTTCCAGATCGACGCTGCCTTGGAAATCTTCGGTGGGACCAGTACCGATCGATGGAAAGTCGACAAACTTTCCATGAAGTTGAAGTTCAAAGAATCGACGGGGCCAACGAAGCTGGTCAGCGATATCTTCGGCCCCGATGCAACCGACACGTTTGATACGCTGGTGCTGGATGCGACCATGAACTTCAGTTGGTTGCACCCGAGCTTCAGCCAGACTGATTTCGCCAAATACATTCAAGACCACGACGCCGCCGATTTGCAGAACGCGATGGGCGGTTATGCTCCCCATGCCCGCTATGATCATCTCTATATCAACGGGCTTTACTGGGGCATGTACTATGTGCACGAACGTCCCGACGAGTCGTTTGCGGCGGCATATCTCGGTGGTGACAAAGATGACTACGATGTCATCAAACATCGAACGAGCGATGTCGTTAACGGGACATCGCAGAATTACAACCAGTTGTTGTCGTTAGCTCGAGCAAATTTGTCGGTCACGGCCAACTATGAGGCATTGGCCGCCAAATTGGATATCGATGACTTTATCGACTACATGCTGATGAACTTCTACATTGGCAACACCGATTGGGCACATCAAAACTGGTACGCGACGTACAACCGCGTCGATCCCAATGGTCGTTGGCGATATCATTCCTGGGACACCGAAAAAGGTCTGGACGGCGTTGGCGCGAACGTGACCGGACGTGACGATACTGGCGGGCCGACCGAGATCCATCAGAATCTGTTGGCCAATGCCGAATATCGCATGAAGTTCGCCGATCACGTGCAACAGCACATGTTCAACGACGGGGCTTTAACGCCTGAACGTGCGGCGGGTACCTACATGGCGCTCATGCAGGAGGTGGATCGAGCGATTGCCGGCGAGTCGGCTCGGTGGGGAGATAATCGCCGTCCTACGAATCCCTATACGTATTCGGATTGGATAGCAGTTCAGAATGATCTGCTTGGCAACTATTTTCCGCAGCGAACCAGCATCGTGTTGAACCAGTTGCGCGCCGACGGATTGTATCCGTCGGTGTCGACCAGTGCGCCGACATTTCGCGTCAACGGCCAAGTGCAACACGGCGGTCATGTCGCCACGGGTGCCTTATTAACGCTGGAGGGGCCGTCGACCATTTACTACACATTGAATGGGTCCGACCCGCGGTTGCCGGGCGGTGCGATCTCACCGAGCGCGATCGCTTACAGCGGACCATTGACTTTGTCGACGGACGTGATCGTGACAACTCGAGTGCGGCGCAGCACCGGCGCATGGAGCGCGCTCGAGGAAGCTCGCTTCTTTACTGACGAGTTGGCTTCGTCCCAGAATATTGCGATCACGGAGTTGAACTATCAGCCTTATGCGCCGTTGCCAACGGAATTGGCAGTGATCGCGGGTTTGCAGAACAGGGATTTCGAGTTTATTGAACTGGCGAATATTGGGGCGTCGACTGTCACTTTGGCGGGGGCGCGTTTCGTCAACGGTGTCGACGTTGAGTTTGGCTACGATTCCCCCCCTACCCTCGCAGCTGGCGAACGGGCGGTCGTGGTGAAGAACGATGCGGCATTTCAGTTGCGTTACGGTACGCAGCCACGCATCATTGGTACGTTCGCAACTGATAGCTTGAACAACGGCGGCGAGCTGCTGAGGCTGCTGGGAGCCGATAACGAGGTGATCGTGGCGTTTACCTATGACAACTCGGGAAGTTGGCCAGGTCGTGCCGACGGGAAGGGATCAACCTTGGAGGTGGTCGACCTCCAGGAAAACTTCGATGATCCAGACAATTGGCGCAGCAGTCACGAGTTCGGCGGCAGCCCGGGAGGCGTAGCGGCGGGCCCGCACCACGATGTCTTGATCAATGAGCTGTTAACGCGAAGTGGCGCTGAAGATGACGCGATCGAGTTGATGAACATTACCGATCAGGCGATCGACATCTCTGGTTGGTACCTTAGCGATGAGTCGTCGAATTTGTTCAAGGCAGCAGTCCCCAACGGCACTGTGATTGCGCCGGGGGGTTATGCCGTTTTGTCGCAGTCACAGTTTGGCTTTGGGCTGGACGGAAATAACGGTGAACAGCTTTGGTTGATCGAAGTGGAATCGGGGAGTGGCAAGCCGGTGCGGTTTGCGGACCATGTAGAGTTTAGCGGTGCGGAAGGCAATGTGACGCTAGGACGCTGGACCAACGGTGATCCCGCATCAACGATCGTGCCCCTGTCAACGGCGACGCTGGGTGAGGCGAATAGTCCGCCGACGGTGCCAGACGTGATGTTGTCAGAGGTCCATTACAACCCGGGCTGGTTGGCTCGCGATTTGTCCAATGACGCCACAGAGATGACGGTGATCTTGGGGAGCTGGCAAACCGTCGACGGCACGTATCTCGCTGCCACACCGACAGGTGACAATATCGCAGTCGTTAATGCTTTGCCCGCGTTGCCCCAGCAGGTGCGGATCAAGTCGACGGTTTCCATGACCTCTTCGCCGAACAGCCGGCGGAATGCGGCAATCCTCTTCGATTACGTGGCGCCGTTGAATTTCAAATTCGCGATGCTGGATCGAGCCAATGGTCGCTGGCGAATCGGCACGCGAACCGCCGCCGGTTGGCAAGACGTTGCTGTTGCTGCCCAATTGCTGCAAGAGGAAGCCGACCACACGTTGGAGTTGGAACTGCGCGATGGCGCGGCCGTATTTAGCGTTGGCGGCGTCGAGAAATTGCGCCACGATTTCGGCGAATCGCTGGTAGATGGCAAAATAGGGATCGGGGCTGACGATAGCATCGCTGGATTTCGCTCGCTGGTCATTGAACCGTTGGACGATGACGATTTCGAATTTGTGGAAGTCTACAATGCCAGTCCATCAACCGCTGACCTGTCCGCATGGCGTCTGTCGGGTGGCGTCGATCTTGTGTTCCCGAATGGAACGCAGCTGCAGCCAGGTGCCGCGCTAGTGGTCGTTGGGTTCAATGTCAGTGACGTCGCGCGAGTCGACGCTTTTCGCGACGCGATGGTTATCGGGAATGATGTGACGTTGGTGGGCAAGTACCAAGGGAAATTGAACAATGCCGGCGAACTGTTGAAACTAGAGCGCCCACTGGTGGCCGGCGATGCCAATAGTGGCAGTACCATTGTGGACATCGTCGGATACAGTGATCTCGCACCTTGGCCTGAATCGGCCGATGGGAACCATCAATCGCTTCATCGTACGGCAGCTGTTTCGTTTGGAAATACAGTGACCAGCTGGTTGGCGGCCGTACCCACGCCCGGTTCCACGTCGTTGGCTGCACCGCCAAGCGCCGATTTCGATGCCAGCGGAACAGTGGATGGACGGGATTTCCTGATCTGGCAGCGCAATTTTGGGATTGTCGACGTGACTCGCGCCCAAGGGGATGCCGACAACGATACCGACGTGGATGGTGACGATCTGGCCCTGTGGTTCGGACAATTGGTCGACGGAAATGCGACCGTTGTGACGACCGTGACGAACATCAGTGCCGTGGGGGACGATACCGGGAATCGGCAGCCACGTCGAGAGGTTCGGCGGGGTCGTCGGCCTGTCGAAACAGCGTCGGTACTGCCAGAGGGGAAGAACAGCGAACCTTTGCGGCGTTTGCGGAGCACGACGGCGGGTAATCGCGATCAGGCGTTGCTGCAATATGTTCGCGAGCGATAGGTTACGATTTGTTAAACTTGGGTCAATGTTCAACAGCTGTCCCCAGTTTTAGTACCCCAGCTGTCGCCAGCTGGTATGCAACGCTATGCGGCGTTGCCGCGAGGCGGCTGGGACAGCCGTGAGACCGAGGCGGCTGGGACAGCCGTGTCATATTCGATACCTGGCCGAATTCAGGGGAAAACCTTGCGAGAACGCATTGGGTCGGGTACATTGGAGCGCTGCTGTTTGGCGCTCGTGTTGTTTTTCTTAATTCAGGAGGTTGAATTGGATACCTTTAGCAGGGCCGCGGGAGATCGCGTCTTCTTCAAGTCGGTCGCGATTTTGATTGTGGGGTGGCTGGCGGTGTTTACGGGGTGTGAATTAGGAAAGAAGGCGCCTCCGCCGAAGGCCCAGATTGAAATTGAGAATTTGGCACGCTGGTATCAGAAGTTTTGTGCGGACAACCGTGTCCCGCATCCTCCCAACGAAGATGCGTTTGTCAAATACATCGAGAAACAGCTGCAGCAACGGGGCGAGACAATGGATCGTGATATGTTGATGGTCTCTCCGCGCGACAAGAAGCCTTGGGTTGTCGTCTATGGCAAGCCGGCCAAGGGGGCGGCAAGGTCGAGCGTCATCATTTACGAAGCGGAAGGTTACGACGGCAAGAAGCTGGTGGCGTTTGACCTGGGGCGAAGTGCTGAGGTCGACGACGCCGAGTTGCAGAATTTGTTGACGGGTGGTTAAGCATATTTTGCGGAATGAAAAAGAGTCGGCATGCGTGTGAAGATTTCCTCTTATCTTAGGTTGGAGAAACGTAAATCATGAAGACCCATTCGAAGCGTAACACAGCGTTCACGCTTGTGGAATTGTTGGTTGTGATCGCGATCATCGGTTTGCTGGTGGCGTTGTTGTTACCCGCGGTCAATGCGGCTCGCGAGGCGGCGCGTCGCACACAATGTATGAACAACCTAAAACAGATCGGGATTGCAATCCTGAACTACGAAACAGCGATGGGCGAATTCCCCACGGGTGGGACCGAACCCTGGCACGATCAGGGGGACACGAACACTATCTACGGTAAGGGTTATGGCTGGATGGTGCAGATCCTGCCGTACGTTGAAGACACGGCATTGCGCGATGTTTCGAAGGGATACGGGCAGGGGGATCGTGCCCTCGACTTGCGAGTGCGCCAGACTCCTATTTCGCTTTACTTCTGCCCATCCAGGCGTCAGGGGATCGTCCGCGTTGTCCCGTCGTCGGCAGAAGATTGTTCTCAAGGGTGTGCACTGAACGACTATGCCGGCTCGACGCCTGCCAATACGCTGAACCCAACCCGACCGACGCACGAGCCGTGGTTCTGGCAAGGAACCTCACACGGGACCCTGCGCCCTGGCAGCATGAAATACTACGGCGTCATTACGCGAACCTATTCCAGCGACCCGTGCAAGGGCAAGGACATCAAGGACGGCACGTCCAAAACGATGATGGCCGGCGAAAAGCGCGTGTTGATCAATCGCTACGACATCGGCGATTGGCATGATGACATCGGCTGGACCGACGGTTGGGATCCAGATATCATGCGTTACACCGGTTACCCACCTGCAAAGGACGACATTACCGATCCTGGCTACCTTGGCTACCAGTTCGGTTCGGCTCACGCCAGCTTCTTGCTCAGTGTGTTCGCCGACGGACACGTGCAGCCGATCAACTACGACATCGACTTGGTTACGTTCAACGCCATGGGCGACCGTCAAGACGGCCTGACGATCGAAATGCCGTAGCCAAAGAAGGCGTGACGAGTGCTTGTACTGCCAAAACGGCTGCCGACCTCTTGATCGTTGGCAGCCGTTGGCGTTCTCATTGAATTAGCGCCTAGCGAGTGCGACCACTGCAGCGACACCGATGAGGGTTGTTAGCAGTCCCAGCGTCGGTTCCGGAACGCTGGCTAGGGCGTTGGAAACGGAACTGGCAAGCTGCGGGTTCGCCACGTTGAGGATCGTCCAATCTTGCAGGTTGGTGATACCGTCCATATTCAGGTCGCCGAGCGATCGAGTGGAGAGGTCGCCGGCGCGCACACCGTTGACGAGATTCTCGTGCCGCCAACCGGCAACAAAGGCAGAAACGTCGTCGCTT
>JAGQPD010000287.1 GCA_020426865.1 Planctomycetales bacterium | reverse complement strand
ACACCGAAGCCATTAATCATGATCCGGCAATTACGTTTCTCCAATCGGGATCGCAACTTGCCGGGCGACCGTCGTTCGGTGCGTGGCTTTCTTATGGGCTGGGCAGCGAGAATGACAATCTGCCAGCTTTTGTGGTGTTGATCAGCACGGGGCAAGGGGGCCAACCGCTGTATGCGCGATTGTGGGGTTCGGGGTTTCTTGATTCACGCTATCAAGGAGTTCGCTTTCGCGGTGGCAAGGAACCGGTGCTGTACTTGTCGAACCCCGCGGGAATCCAACCACACAGCCGGGCAGTCCTGCTGGAAAAACTCGCGGAATTGAACCGGCACCAATATGCATCCGAGCTTGATCCCGAAATTGAATCGCGAATCCAGCAGTACGAATTGGCTCACCGAATGCAGATGAGCGTTCCGGAAGTGACCGATCTCGCTAGCGAATCTGAAGCAACCGTCGCGATGTATGGCGATGATGCTCGCACCCCCGGATCATATGCTGCTAATTGCCTGCTCGCGCGGAGGTTGGTAGAGCGAGGGGTCCGCTTCGTTCAGCTCTATCACCAGGGTTGGGACCAACACAACGGTTTGCCCGGCGGAATTCGCGCACAGGCACGCGAGACCGATCAAGCTTCGGCGGCGCTAATCAAAGATCTCAAACAACGCGGATTGCTGGAAGATACGTTGGTAATTTGGGGGGGTGAGTTCGGACGCACGTGCTATTCACAAGGCAAACTTTCAGCTACGGACTATGGGCGCGATCACCACCCGAGATGCTTTACGATTTGGTTGGCAGGTGGAGGGGTCAAGTCCGGGTACGTCCATGGTCAAACGGATGAATACGGTTACAACGTCGCCGATTCAGACGGGAACGCGATCCAGCCTAACAAGCACGAATACAATCCGGATGCCGTCCATGTGCATGATCTGCATGCAACGCTATTGAGGCTATTGGGGGTCGACCACGAGCAGTTGGCGTATCGATATCAGGGGCGAAGGTTTCGTTTGACGGACGTGCATGGGCATGTCATTGAGAGTTTAATCGGGTAATCAAGATCGCGTCGGGAAGAAAGAAACTGATCTTTTCTCGATTTGCGAGATCTGGTATTCCGCTAGTTCCAGGGGGACGGTTCTCCTAGGTTGATTACCACCATCAGACCACACAGGGATGTTGAAGTCGATGAAACGCTCGGCCAACCGCTTAATGGCACGGTTTGTATTGCTGTGCTTGGCAGTCATTTTCGGTGCTATCGCCGTCGCTCAGGCGCAACGTAGTTTTCAATCTGCAAAGACGGCCGAAGAGGACGTGGCTGCGGAACCGGATAGGGTGGACGGCCAGGTCCAACCGATTCCGTTGGCCGGTAGCGATTCCATTCCGACGAGCGGGGACGCATCTTGGGGAACCGGGGGCAACCGGGCCTACGGTTCGGCTGCGGACTCCGCCACGGTATCTCCGCAGTTTGACGACCAGAATGCTGGATCGTACGCGGCCAATTACGAAGAGCCCGCGCCAACCACGCCCGCGCCTGCGGCCCCATCGATCAAAACGGTGGCCAACGAGGTGGACGACACAGGTTACGCTCCGATGGCATCGCGGTACTCCGATAGTGCAACGGAGGTCGACGATTACGCCAGTGCTCCAGTAGCACCGGCGGCCTCCGCCGGGTACGACTATGGCGACGCCAGTCAATACGAAAGTGGATATAGTGCGGCGCAGTACGAGCCGAGCGACTATTCCGCGGCACCAACGTACGACGAACCCGAAGGACAAGCGGCGATGTTGGCCCCTCCGACAACGGCACAACTGAGAATGGATCCCCAATCGACCGATTCCCAGTACTCTGCCGCGGCCGAAACACCGGCGGAAATGCCGGAACTGGAGGAACCGACGGCACCAGCAACGGAATCTCCGGCGCCGCTGGACAATTACACGGACAATTACGCGCAGCCCACCGGTCCGAGTGGTTTCGGACAGCCCAGTTATGACACATTACCGCCCCGCAGCGATAACGCCGGGGCGGCACGACTGCAGATCCGGGAAGATGAAGTCCAGCCGATCGAAGCACCTCCCGCTGACAACCCTATGCCAGACAATCGTTTTCCGAGGGCAGCAGCACAACGCGAATCGATTGGTCAGGGAATGCAGATCGCCGACGAGGGAGCTGGCAAACCCGGGCCAGCAGAACTTGAGGGGCCGCAGACCCCCAGCCTGACGGTTGAGAAGCTTGCACCACAAGAAATACAAGTCGGCAAGTCAGCGACGTTTACGATCAAGGTGCGAAACATCGGCAGGATCGCCGCTCACGAGGTCATCCTGCGAGATGTGGTCCCACAGGGAACGCGTCTGGTCAATACGGTGCCACCAGCTAACATGTCGGCGGACGGCGAGTTGCTATGGGAGTTGGGTACGGTCAAACCTGGAGCGGAAGTGACGGCACAGTTGAATTTGATGCCACTGACCGAAGGAGAAGTGGGGAGCATCGCGACCGTTTCGTTCCAAGCTTCCGCAAGTGCGCGCACGCGTGTGACGCGACCTGTATTGTCGCTGGAACATACTACGGCCCAACAAGTGTTGATCGGTAACGACGTGATCTTCTCCATCAAACTTACCAACACAGGCACGGGCGTGGCCGAACACGTTAAGTTGGAAGAGAATGTGCCGGAGGGACTGCGTCACTCGGCTGGGAATGAATTGGAGTATGAAATCGGCAATCTGCAGCCCGGTGAAACACGTCACTTGGAATTGACATTGAAGGCTGACAAGCCGGGTATGGTCGACAACCTACTGCTTGCATCCGCTGATGCCAATGTCTCGGTGGAAGATCGTTGTCAGCTGCAGGTGGTCGCTCCACAACTGCAGGTTGGCATCGACGGCCCCCATCGGCGTTACTTGGAGCGCCAGGCAACTTACGAATTAATGGTGGCTAACCAGGGGACTGCGGCAGCTCAGGATGTGGAACTCGTGGCACATCTACCGCGCGGGCTGAAGTTTGTTAGCACGACCAACGCCGGCTACTACGATCAGCAGAAGCACGCGGTGTTGTGGAGCCTGGCGGAATTGCCGGCGGAAAAGATGGGGACCGTGCAATTGGTGACAACGCCTACGGAGGTCGGGGAGCACAAGATTCGCTTCGAAGGCAAGGCACGCATGAATCTTTCCGACGCCGTCGAACATCCAGTGACCGTCGAAGGATTGGCCGCGCTACTGTTTACGGTCACCGATACCGACCCGATTGAAGTGGGAGGTAAATCCACCTACGAGATCAAGATTGTTAACCAGGGTACGAAGACGGCAACGAACGTGCAGGTGCTTGGCCAGGTCCCGGCAGGGATGAAGGCGGTCAACGGCGACGGGCCCACCCGGGTTACGATCGACGGCAATCGCGTCTACTTTGAACCGTTGGCGCGCCTGGCGCCTCAAAGCGACACCACGTACCGCATCCATGTTGAGGGATTGGAAGCTGGTGATCAGCGGTTCCGTGTCTTGGTCAAGAGCGATGAACTGTCAGAACCAGTAACGAAGGAAGAGAGCACGCACGTCTACTCCGATCAGTAGGCGGTGGACAACCACAGATTAAAGGCAGATCAACAACAGATCGTTGCCTAATCCAATTCACGAATCGCTTTCGGCAAGGAAGGGTCGACGATACCCCGTTCCCCGCGTCCTTCTTTGCGAATACGGCGTTCGGCGTCGCGATCAATCTGTGGCAGATCCGCGTCCCAAAAGCGAGAGCATTCGGCGAAATCGCTTGGTGGCTCGTAAGGTCGGACGATACGAAAACCGATCGTCTGCCCAGCTTCACTGGCGAACCACCAGGGACTTTTGGGGGTATGCGGATCGTAACTCCGCCACTCATCGTCTTGCGACGCTCGACGAGCTGCGCAGCGACAATCAACGGGATCATCGTCCCATGAACCCCCGCGGATCACCCGCGGATACAAACGCTGTGGCCAGGCAATTGCCTGCTCGGCCGTCACAGGCTGGGGCAGTGCGTGTAGCTTTTCGTATTGATCGGCCACCAATTCATCCAACACCCATTCGCTGACGTTGCCCAACATGTCGTGTAAGCCCCAGGCATTGGGAGTTTTCTCACCGACATCATGAGTCCGATCGTCGGCGATATCATAGTACCAGCCATGTGTCTCCAGTTGGCTGTCGTCATCGCCAAAATAGTATTTCGATGCGGTTCCCGCCCGGCAAGCATATTCCCATTCGGCCTCGGTTGGCAAACGGTACACGGTCGTCGTTAACAGACTTAACCATTTCGTGTACTGCTTTGCCGAGTATTGGCTCATCGACACGGCAGGCAGATTTGGTTCGTCACCTGAAGCGTACGTGAAACTGGGATCATAGATCTTCGATGGCACTGTCACAGCTTCCGTCATGTTTCGATCGTCGATTTTCCGCATTTGTCGTTCGTCGAACTTCTCGAACACCTGGGCCATGGCCATAAAGGCTTTGTATTCGGCCCAGGTCGTTTCACATCGAGCCATCCAAAAGGGCTTGACCGCCACCTCAACTTGCGGTCCCTCATTGGCGTCACGTCCCTCTTCCCCGTCGGGACTCCCCATCGTGAACTTACCGCCGGGAATTGGCTCCATTTCAAATCTGACGTCCGTTCCCGGAATGGTCTGTGAATAGGGGACCATGTAGACCCCCGCTTGCACTTCGACGCATCGACCTTCGGCCGGACGTTCGCGGACAATACCAACACCCGGCGTTGGCGACAGTGCGGAGTCGTTTGCCGCGGATGGACATGGAAGTGTCGCAGTTGCCAAAAGCACAAAGCTGACAGCAGCAAAATATCGACTCCGTCTTGCTTGCTCGAACATCGGTTTACAAAATCTCATAGTGCCCCGGAATAGCGACAGAAGGTTCAGGCACATCAGTCCACTCGTACGTCTCAGGGCCGAGTTTCTGTTGGCTGTTGTAGCATTCGTCCCATGTCAGTTTCTTCCCGCTGTAAGTACACATTCGCCCCATGATGGCAATCATCGTGCTGTTGCACATGTAGTGTCCGTTGTTGATGGGGTTCCCCTCGCGAATGCTCTTGAACAACTCCTGGTGTTCCACCACGTACATGCTTGGTTTGGGACCTCGGTACCGCCATTTCTCGGCAGCCTCAATTCGGTGTGCCAGAACCTCGGCAGTTCCTTCCGTTCCCATTACATGTTCGTCGACGTGATTGGAGCAGTTATCCATTTGGCGGCAAGTGAAAAAGACTCGCACGCCGTTTGCGTATTCGTAGACCACAGTGTGATGATCGTAAATGTGGCCCCATTTGGGATCCGTCCGCTGCTGACGTCCGCCCATGCCGTAGGCGACGACGGGACTGGCATCATCCATCAGCCACGCTGTTTTATCGAGGCTGTGTACCGCCTGCTCACAGATGTGGTCACCCGATAGCCAGGTGTAATACAGCCAGTTGCGAATCTGGTATTCCATCCGACTCCAATTCGGGTCGTCGCCACGGTGCCACAATGTCCCGGCATTGTATTCCGACTGCACGGCCACAATGCGTCCGATTGCACCATCCTTGATCCGTTGCATCGTCTCACGCACGCCCAGATCATAACGCCAACACAAACCGGAAACGACGGCTAACCCCTTCTCCTTGGCCAACGCACACGTTTCCATGACATGTCGCACGCCCGGAGCATCGACGGCAATCGGCTTTTCCACGAAACAATGCTTGCCAGCTTCGATCGCATAACGCAACTGGGCCGGTCGAAAATGAGGCGGTGTCGTGAGAATCACCACGTCCACGCCGCTATCAATCACTTGCTTGTATGCGTCGAATCCCGCGAAGACGTTGGCCGGGTCGACTTGCACCCGATCGGCAATGCTCTCGTTGTTTTTTAAGTTCTCCAGCGATCCTTGAGCTCGATCGGGAAACGCATCCGCCACCGCTGTCAGCTTCGTATTTGTATCGGCGGTCAGCGCGTTGACAACCGCGTCTGTCCCGCGGCCACCGGTGCCGATCACCCCCACCCGAATCGAATCGTCATTGGCAGCGTGCACCATCTTCGGCACGACCATATTCGCCAAGACACTTGCCGAAGCTGTCGCTAGCGATGCCGATTTGATGAAGTCGCGACGATTGGATTCCGGTTTCGCAGATTCATTTGTCATGTTTGTCATGATTGTGTTACCCTTAGCTCAGTTGAAATACTCGATCCATCCGTTGCGATATCGCTTGCAGACGCTCACGCCCACCACCGCCTACCTCAGCCGTCGCCCAACCGCTATAGCCGATCTCTGTCAACGCCTGTCGGACCGCCGGCCAATTCACGTCCCCTTCGCCAATCTCGCTGGAGAAGCCATTTGCTTTGCTCCAATCCTTGACGTCCAGTTTGACGATCCGCGATCCCAACGTCCGAATCCAATCTTCGCTGGGACTGAATTTTCTCACGTTGCCAATGTCGAAATAGACGCCCACCCACGGTGACCCAATCTCGTCCACATAGTCACGCATCTGTTCGGCCGTCTCACAAAAGCCATTCCACACATTCTCAATCAAAACCCGAACCCCCAGCCGACTGCACAATGGCAGCACCCGCCGGATCTCAGGGATCGATCGCTTCCATACGTCGTCGTGCGTCTCCCCTTTACCGGCGTCCACACGACCCGGTACCAACAACACCGCGTTGCCACCAAATGCCGAACAGTCGCGCAACGCTTGCATCAGGATCTCGCGACCCTCCTCCCGCGTCGCCGGATCGGGGGACGATAGCCGTATCTGCCAGTGCTTTTCATCCACCAACCCATGCACCGGCATCCCCGTCGCATCACTGGCCGCACGGACCTCCTTGGGATCCAAGTCCGAGGGACTGATCAACTCCATCCCGTCGTAGCCTAGTTCCTTCTGCACCTTGAACTTGTCCAGGACTGATCCTTCGACATTGATCATCCCCCATTTGACGGCTTTGTAGATGCGGCCCTTCATCGGGTTCGATGAATCGGTCTCATCTGCCCCCCACGCCGTGGATATCCTCCCGATCGCCGATGTGGCGGCAAGAGTCGATGCGGATGCCTTCAAAAAATTCCGCCGATGTGTGCCGCTTGTTGTTTCACCCACTTGTTTGCCCACCGATTCTTCCCCTCGTGATAGTACCCTTCTTCGCAGTGTGCTAGCAAACCGCACAGATCACCGTCGCTTCAGGACCAGAGCGACGTTTGCTAGCAGGCCCCAGTATATCACGTCCGCCCGCGACTTCCCACAACCGGTCGGGCCACAACCGGTCGGGCCACAAGCGATTGGGAAGGCGGGTTACCGTCCCCATTGGCCAAACTACCCGCTGATGATGTGGGCGCGGGGGGCCAGATCGAATACAATTTCGGGGAATCTGGAGGAGATCGTCGACACAAGTCAAGGATGACCAACGATGTCGGAAATGCGCGTCCGCGCGGCTGTTGTCCGCGCTAATCGTGAATCTTGCAACAGTACTGTCCTGGAATTGGCGCGTGACGTCGTGCGATCTGAGGGTCGCGCCTTGGAGCGATTGGCGGGCCGTCTGAACGGCGGCTTCTGCGACGCGGTGGATTTGCTCTTGTCTTGTCGTGGCCGAATCGTGATTAGCGGCATGGGCAAAGCAGGTTTGATAGGAAGAAAACTCGCGGCAACGCTAGCATCGACGGGCACGCCGAGTCTCTTTCTGCATCCAGCCGAGGCGATTCATGGCGACTTGGGGCAAGTCGTCACGGGGGACATGGTGGTTGTATTGTCCGACAGTGGCGAGACGGACGAAGTGGTACGGATGTTGCCACATTTTCGATCGCGGTTGATCCCCTGGATCGCGATTACTGGTCGCGAGCAGAGCGAATTGGCTCGGCAGGCTGCGGCGACGATCATCATTGGCAGCGACGGCGAGGCCGCGCCACTGAACTTGGCGCCGACGATTAGCACGGCGAAGATGCTGGCGGTCGGAGATGCGTTGGCCATGGTCCTGTGTCACCTTCGCGGATTTCAGGCCCACGATTTCGCTCGCTTTCATCCTGGTGGAAGTTTAGGATTACGACTGCGGGCGGTCGAGGAGGCGATGCGACCGATATCGCAATGTCGAGTGGCAGGGGATTCGCAGACGGTGCGGCAGGTAGTGATCGGTGCCAGTCGGCCGGGGCGACGCACCGGCGCGATTATGTTAACCGATCGGGAAGGAAAGTTAAGCGGCATCTTCACGGACAGTGATTTGGCCAAGCTATTTGAAGCTCGCAACGACGCCGCAATGGACAGCGGGATCCGAGAGGTGATGACAGCGCATCCGTTATCGATCGTCGAGGGGAGTCGGTTGGCAAGTGCCATCGACATGTTGGTGTCTCACCGCATCAGCGAGCTTCCCGTGATCGATCGGCTTGGCCACCCCATGGGCATGATTGATATCACGGACGTCATGGCATTGATCCCCCCAGGCTTCTCGGAAGAAACGGACCCTGCCACGACCACCGACGAAACAGCAGGCGCCACGGAACGTGGCGACACGACATCCTCGGCTGCTTCCACCCTGCCGATCCGGCTTTACTCCTGTGAAGATCCCTGTGACGCGGAAGAGCAAACATGAAGATTGAAGCGCGCTGTGAACCGATCGAGCTGATTCTTTCGGACGTTGACGGAGTGATGACGGACGGTGGAGTCATCTTCAACAATCAGGGAATTGAAACCAAACAGTTTTTCGTGCGCGACGGCATGGGAATCAAACTGTGGCAGCGAGCGGGATATCGATTTGGAGTGATAACAGCGAGAACGTCGCACATCGTAAAGGTCCGTGCCGCCGAGCTCGGCATCGAGATTCTGCGACAGGGTTTTGACGACAAGTTCACAACGGGCCGTGACGTGATGAATTCGCTGAACCTACGTCCTGAACAGGTTTGTTTTATCGGCGATGACCTCACGGATCTTCGATTGCTGAAATCGGTGGGACTTGGTGTCGCGGTCGCCGATGCCGTTGAGGAAATGCGCAATGCCGCTCACTACGTCACGAACGTCGGCGGTGGTCGTGGCGCTGTCCGCGAGACGATCGAATTGATCTTGAAAGCCAAGAAGCGATGGCAGGACGTGGTTGCCAAGTACGAATAAGTCGTCAGGCGTAGCACCTAAGGCAGAAAGGCCCCAAGTCCCAATGCGACGGACCATTATAAGCCTGGCGATTGTTTTGGCGGCCTATGGCGGCTATGCGCTGGTTGCGGCCCGTTGGATTGATCCTTCCGCGCAGGTGCAGGCGGGGCAGGAGTTGGGGGCGATGGCCGACGATGCACCCTCCCCTACCGCGATCTATCAGCCACTCTTGTCGCTATGGTTTTCGGAACAAGATTGGGAACTGGAAAACGCCGCCGTATTGAAAACCCATCAAGCGATGCTGTTGATTCGCAACCATCAGCCGTTGGAAAAGCGGCAGTTGCGAGTCTGGCCATGTACGATGATCTTGCATCCCCAGGGACTGGACATAGCCAGTGCCCAGAAATCGCCTCCCATGATCCTGCGCGCACCCGAGGGAGCCATCATCGAATTCGATGCCGATTCGGACCTGCAGCGTGGTCAACTGGGGAAGATTGTCTCGGCGCGCTTTCAAGGGCAAGTATCGCTGAGACGGCAAGAGAGTTCCGCAGGGGCGGCCGATCAAATTGAACTGTCGACAAGTGGCATTCAAATGTCGGCAGACCGCTTGTGGTCACCCAACGACGTGCATTTTCGGTTTGGTAACAGTTTCGGAAGCGGCAGAGATCTTACGATTCGCTTCCGGCAACCCGACAGCCAGGTGATCGTCGCGGGGCGCGACACGCGAGCTGAACTTCAATCGTTAGAACTCGTTCGCGTCGATCGCCTGTATCTGGACGTCGATGACGGCAAGACGAAAGCAAACCGTACTCCACCTACAAGCGACCGTCCCCCACCGTGGGAGATCACGGCACGTGGCCCATTCTATCTGGACTTTCTCCGGCACCTGGCGACGCTCGAGGATCATGTCGATATTCGCCGTGTCCATCCGCAAGGACAAAGTGACCAGTTGAGCTGCGAACGTGTGACACTGTTCTTCGATGGCGATGCCGAAGTGAATCGTGATGACACATCGGAATTGGCAGCGCGCGGGCCATCGATTCCCAAGTTACAGCTGCAACGTGTCGTTGCGCTTGGCAATCCGGCAGTCCTCAATGCACCTACGTGGGACCTGCAAGTTCGCTGTGAACGTGTCGAATATGACGTGCTGCACGAGCGCATTGCCATTGAGAGCAGCCAAGGGGTTTTTCTACGGCATGCGAATCAGAGCTTCGACGGCAAACGTATCGAATACCAGGCGGGGGCTCCTGGTACGCTCGGGACGGTCGTCGCCAATGGTCCCGGAAGCTTGGCCATTGACACGGACGAGGACGCCGATCGCCCGATGCAAGTCACTTGGCAGCAGCACATGCAGATGCTGCCCGAAACCGAGGGGCATCGGATCTCGATCGTTGGTGGTGCCGAGATCAACGGACTGGCAACCGGGCAGATGCTCGCTAACGCGATCCACGTTTGGTTTCGGCAGAGAGCGTCATCGACCGACTCGCGTACGGATGCGTCCGGTCATTGGGACGTGGTGGGACAATTCCGCGACTTTGAGCCCGATCGGCTATTGGCGGAAGACGATGTGCGTTTTGATTCACCACGATTGAGCGGTCAAGTACAACGCTTGGAAATGTGGTTCGATCATGAATTGGCCACAAATTCCGCCGCTGGCGCCGCGACCGACGGTGCATCCGGCCAAATGCGGTTGAGCGCGCCGCTCCTTAGCGGGCAACAACGCGGCAATGGCGCCAGCCGTGAACACTTCGATCTCCGCGGCGAGACGTTGCGGGTTTTGTTGACCGGTCACGGGGCCGATTATGTGCCTCGAGAGGTCACGGTCAGTGGTCAAGTTGCCTGCCGGCGTGACGCGGACGCGTCGAGTGCATCGGCCGATTCCCTTCTAATGTCGGGAGACCTGTTGAAGATGCAATCGACGACAGCAGGCGCGCTGAGTGCCGAAATTTCGGGAGCGCCGGCGTCGATCGAGTTGGGACGTATGGCTGTTAATTCGGATGCCATCCGTTGGGAAGCAGCGACAAATCGCGTCACAATCCCTGGCCCCGGAAAAGCTCGAGTACCCCTTCCCGGCGACGACAGAAAAAACCCACAGCTTGCCGATGTCATTTGGCAGTCCCAATTGTTNNNTTATTCGATGGCCAAACAATGACCGCCGGTGGTGGGGTGTCGGTTACCAGTCAGACCCAAAACATTCGCATGCGCCAACTCAGGATCGAGTTGCAGCGGAGTAACGGGATTGGCGTTTCGCCGCCCGGGACGCCAACCGTGGTCAAGTCACTGTTGGCCGAAGGGGATGTGCTGGTTGAAAACCGGATTCACGATCAGCAAGGGCTGGTGGCCATTGATCGACTGAGTGTTCCTTGGTTGCGTGTTGAGCAGGAATCGGGGACGGTCACAGCGGGCGGCCCGGGCTGGTATTCGACGGTGCGGGCTGACGAATTACCGATGGGCGAAATCGACATGCAACGCGGGTTAGGGGCAGTGCGAATCGAGTTTGCTGGCGGGATTGCTGGCAACTTGCATCACCGGGAAGTCTCCTTTCAACGCGCCGTTCATGCCGTTTATGGCATGGTCACGGGTTGGGACGAGAGCCTGCGATTCGACGATCCACAACCTCCTCCCGGCACCGTGTTACTGCAATGCCAGCGTCTCACGGCACTGGCGATGGGGCGGGGGGCTGGAGCTTCGACGGCACCGCAACGCTCGACATTGCCGCTGGGCCCAACGGTATCGGTTGGCAAGGCGAATGTCGAGTTGATTGCGGAAGGGAATACGGAAGTCCGCTCGGACCGCTATGCCGCTCGAGCGCATCGCATTTCGTACGCTCAATCCAAAGATCTGTTAATTCTGGAGGGGGACGGTCGGACAGACGCACACATCTGGTACAACGCGTCGGGGAGCAGTTGGCAATCGCACGCCGCTGCGCAGAAAATGAAGTACTGGCGTGCACAAAACCGCGTAAACGTTGAAAGCGGTGCCGCTATCGATCTGCTGAATACCGCGAGAAGCCGCTAATGCCATAGCACTTGAAAACACGCCGTATCGGCCCTTCGAGCCCACACGTTGGGATGCGACCGATCCTGACTTGTCAACGAGGGCGGATGCTATGTGGTTCGAGGTATTGCG
>JAGQPD010000286.1 GCA_020426865.1 Planctomycetales bacterium | reverse complement strand
CTCGAAACACTTCCACTCGACGATCGTCGACGTGTCCCGGAATCGGTTTGGCAGTACTTGCGCCGCTGTGCTCTGCCCACCCACTCAAACAGCATACCTCCCCGGACCACCGCGGCGTTTTGGAATTTCGTAATCGCCAACAATCAAACGGCACTTGCCGCCGCGACGCAAGAAGCAGCCAGACTGGGTTACGTTACGCAAACACTAGCGACCGACATCCATGAACCAACGGCCGAGGAAGTTGGTCGGCGGCTCGCCGATCATCTGACGCACCTGCCGAGTCGCACCAGAAACTGTTTATTGCAGGGGGGCGAGCCGGTCGTGCGGTTGGTGCCGGTTGAGCAGCGAGGGCGTGGTGGGCGCAATCAGCAGTTGGTGCTAGCAGCGACGGAGGCGGTGCTGAATTATCGGAGGACGGCGGGCGGGGCGGCATGGTTGAGCGAACATGATTTTGCATTGCTGTCGTGTGGAACGGACGGTGAAGACGGGCCGACGGACGCCGCCGGAGCGGTATTGACCAAACGCATCGTGACGCAGTTGACGGAAAATGTAGCTGGCGGTTGTTTTGCGGCCGAAAGGGAGGGAAGTGGGCAGGTCGCGGATTGTCTTCAACGAAATGATGCGTATTCGTTTTGGGAGTCGCGGGGAGGATTGATAAGGAGCGGACCGACTGGCACGAATGTCTGTGACGTTCGCGTCGTACTTTGTGTGCCTGTTGAGGATTGTGCCTGTTGAGGAGATGGCGGACGCAGAGAGGGGCGTCGATCGACGTTGTGGTTTGGGCGAGCTGAAGGGAACAGTCAAGCTGGGCACCAAATTTGCCGTGCGCGGCACAAGCGTGGCTAAATCTGGGAAAGAAATCTCCAACAGCCGTGGCAATCGAGGCAGGGCGTGGCATAATGGGGGGCTTGACGATGACTCAGTTTCCTGAGGGGCAAACGTTTTAGTTGTTCACTTTTTTGTCGTACCCTATAATCCAATAGCAGCGCTGCTACCGGTTGAGCACAGATTTTTCGAGCTCGAAGGAGTGATCCACTTTTGTCCGGACTGCCTAGAATACTAATCATTGGTGCCCCATCGAATGCGGACAATCGGTTGCTCGAGCAAATGTCGAGCAGCAACGAGTTGGTTCGCGCGGCCAATCCGATGGATGCGATTGAGCGTTTGGCGAAGGAACAATTCTGCGGAATCCATGTGTTCAACGACTTGGCCAGTGAGGGTGCCGAGTTGATCCAGATGGTGGGGAGTGAGCGGTTATTGGAGGAGATGCCCGACGGAGTGGTGTTGCTCGACGCCGATTCGAAGATTCTGTGGGCCAATCGGCGAATGTGTCACTGGTGGCATCGGGACGACGTAGCCCACGAAGGGTTTTATACGTTGTTTGGTGACCCGGAGATTTTGGGTCCGAGTTTTTGCCCATTCTCGACAGCATTGGCAACATGTGAGCCCTGTTGTTCCAAGTTACGGACGACCAACAATCAATATTTTGAAGTCCATGCGTCACCGATACGCAACACGCGGTCGGAACCTCCGCAGTATCTCATCATCTCGGTGAGGGACATTACGCAGGAGATGTTGCAGCAGCAAAAGTTGGCGGCGATTCATAAGGCTGGCGCCGAGCTGGCTGATTTGAAGCCGGATGAGATTTTCGATATGCAGGTGGAGGAGCGTATTGAATTACTCAAGTCGAACATCCTGCATCACACGAAGGATTTGCTGAAATTCGATGTCGTCGAGATTCGGTTACTCGACCAGAAGACGGGTGAACTGATGCCGCTGTTGGCAGAAGGGATGACGTTAGAAGCAGCGGAGCGGCCGTTGTTTGCCCTACCGCAGAACAATGGCGTAACGGGATACGTTGCGGCGACGGGGCGAAGCTACCTCTGTGAGGACACGACGGACGACCCGTTGTACATCGAGGGTTGTGAGGCAGCGAAGAGTTCACTCACGGTGCCGTTGATCGAGCACGACGTCGTGATTGGCACGTTCAACGTGGAGAGTCCCAAGCCGGGGGCGTTTACCGAAAGTGACCGGCAGTTTTTAGAAATATTTTCCCGTGACGTGGCGGTCGCGTTGAACACGCTGGAGCTGCTTGTTGCTCAACAGGCCAACACGGCACAGGCGAGCGTTGAAGAAATCCATCGTGAGGTGGCGTTGCCGGTGGACGCGATTTTGAACGACGCGGTCAACGTAATGGAGCGTTACATTGGGCATGAACCGGAGGTTGTCGGGCAATTGCAGCGTATTCTTCGCAATGCGCGTGACATCAAGCAGGTCATTCACAAGGTAGGGCAGAAAATGACGCCTGCCGAAGCCGTGCCGGAATCGCCGGAACGCTCGGCATGGCCGCGTCTGTCTCGACGATGTGTATTGGTCGCCGATGCCGACGAATCGGTCCGCTCGGCCGCTCATGCACTGTTGGAACGCTATGGTTGTGAAGTCGAAACGGCGCGTACGGGCGCGGAAGCGGTATATATGGTTCGCAACCGCGACGAGCGCTACGACGTGATTATCGCCGATGTCCGTCTGCCCGATCTGACGGGTTACGATCTATTGGTGAAACTGCAGGGGATTTTATCGCACGTTCCGTTGGTATTGATGAGCGGCTTTGGCTACGATCCGGGGCATTCGATTGTCAAGGCCCGGCAGGCCGGCTTGCGGTCCAACGCGGTCCTTTATAAACCGTTTCGATTGGATCAACTCCTAGAAACGGTCGATTCTATTATCGAGTATTCCGACAGTCTTGCTTCTGCGACATGAGTTATCGACGGTGATGTACCTGGTGTTCATTTCAGGCGCACTGTTGGGGCACGTCTGTCTGTGCGTGGCGATCATCAATCGTATGCACGGCACCGGGTTGCCGCGATGGTCGCTGAAGTTGTTCGATGCGTTCTGGTACCTCTTCGCGCTGGGAGTTCCCGTTGCCGTTGGCATCTGGGCTTTGCAGAATGAGGTCAGCGGTCTACGTCCTTCGTGGGACGGATGGTCCTCGTTCCTTGCCGGTTACCTGGTAGTTTCCATCGTCGCAGCAATGGCTGCGATCGTCCTCCGCGCCCGCCAAGTCTGGTTCCGTCCAACAACGGAACGGTTAATATCCAATCATACCACATCGATTAACGTCACGCAGCGGATCGGCCATCGGCCTACGGGAACTTGGCTGACGGCGGCGTTTGCGGCCATTCCCGGCAATGAGATCCTTCAAGTCGATGCTCCCGAAAAGTCACTCTTGCTCCCGCAACTCGATCCTCACCTGGATGGTCTGCGACTGACCCACTTATCGGATTTGCATTTCACGGGTCAATTGACGGAAGCGTTTTTTGAGGAGATGGTGGAACAGGCGAATGGATGGCCAGCCGACATCGTAGCGATTACGGGGGATATTATCGACAAAGTCAAGTGTCTCCCGTGGATTGAGCGAATCCTATCGCGACTGCAATCGCGACATGGCGTGTACTATGTGTTGGGGAATCACGATCTCCGTGTGCGCGATGAGACCGGATTGCGTCGGCGTTTGGAGGATGCGGGGTGCGTTGGCGTAGGAGGTCGTTGGGTGCCAGTCAACGTGCGGGGCCGCACGATCTTGATTGCTGGAAATGAGTATCCATGGTTTCGGCACGCTGCACGCCTTGAGGACCGTCCGCTGGGCACGAGCGAGCATCCCCAATTGCGCATCGGCCTGACACATACGCCCGATTTGTTGCACTGGGCACGACGGTGCGACATCGATCTGATGCTGGCTGGCCATACGC
>JAGQPD010000285.1 GCA_020426865.1 Planctomycetales bacterium | reverse complement strand
CAAGTAGATCGAGTTCTTGCGACATGTCACGCGCCCCCATTCAGGGAGAAAAATGGCCGCCGTCGTTCCGTAAATAGCTTCACTATTGACTGCCATCCAATCGCCAATCTCCCGCAGTCGTTCAACGCTCGCGTCGGGAAACGTACCGTCCGCCTTCGGGCCAATATTTAATAGGTAATTGCCCCCCTTGCTGGCAATGTCGATCAAGTTTCGCACTAACTGCTCACTACTTTTCCAATTGCGATCTGTGGAACTGTATCCCCAGGTGTCATTCATCGTCATGCACGACTCCCAATCGGCGTCGACGCCCGTGGCCGGGATCTCCTGTTCCGGCGTCCCGAAATCCCCAGCAAACGAACCATCCTGGGTAAACCCGCTCATCCCTTTGCGACCGGCACCGATACGATTGTTGACAATCAACTGAGGATTGCGTTCCACCAACCAGCGGTACAATGCTTGACCATCTTCATCGGTCCACCAGTCGGGCCATTCACCGTCGAACCACAATACATGCGTTTGCAGGTCTTCCACAAGCACTCGCAGATGTTGCTTCATATATTCCGTATACGTGGCCTTTTGTTGCGGATCGATCCGCGTCGGATTCCACATCGGACGGCCATCCACCTCCTTGCTTGGCACCTGAGATGGATGATGCCAGTCCATGATGGAATAGTATGTGCAGAATTTTACGTCATGCCGCTGGCATGCTTCACGCAACGGCCGAAGTATGTCCTTGGCATACGGCGTCGCATTCACGATGTCATATTGACCATAACTGTCGAACAAACAAAAGCCGTCATGATGCTTGGACGTGACGACGATGTACTTCATACCGGCCTGACCGGCCATTCTCACCCACGCGTCAGCGTCGAATGCCGTTGGATTGAATTTGCCGGCAAGTGTCTCGTAGTCGGTCCGCGGAATCCGCGCGTTGTTCATGATCCACTCGCCCGTTCCCGACACCGGCTGCCCCTGCCATTGCCCCGCCGGTACGGCATAGAGCCCCCAATGAATGAACATGCCAAATCGATCATGGCGCCACCATGCCATCTTGTCGTTGTTTTCGTTCGGGCCGTCTGCCTGAGCGGAAACCGGTCTGAAGATGGCCAATGCAACGAGCAGTGCCAGCAGGAAACGAGATGCAATGTCTGAGCTACGTACCATGGTCGTGGCCTTTCCTGATAATCGAAGGACAGCTATCGGTACAACAAGGGCAAGATGAATAAGGAAGGTCCCCCTATTGTCGTACCGCAGTCCCTCATCCACAACCCTACGGGCACATGCCCCCTGCCGGCCCATGGTCCTTTTATACCTAGTGCCTCTAGGTATCAAGGGCGTTCAGGAGGGCTGCTGGGGGCCTTGGCAACGATGCTGTCGGATGGAATACAATTAAGACGGCCGGCCAGCCACGATGTCTTGGATCACGGTGCCGTTTTCGAACATGGCAATCGGCCGCCCGGACGTAGTATGGACCTTGTGCCCAGGCGGAAAGCCAAGCTGCGAGAGGATCGTTGCAGCCAATTCGTCGGGCGAGCAAGCCCCAAGCACCGGATCGAACCCACGCTCGTCGGTCGCACCATAGACCAGTCCCGAGTGGAACCCACCACCGGCCAACAGGTAGGTCATGGCCCTTGACCAATGGTCGCGCCCCGCCGTTCTGTTCACAATCGGTGTGCGGCCGAATTCGCCACCACACATGACGATCGTCTCCGCCAGCATTCCCCGCTGCTGGAGATCGACGATCAACCCGGCTAGCGCCCGGTCCAGCGGCGGAAGCAACTGCCTGAGTGTTGTAAAATTGTTCGCATGGGTGTCCCAATCGTTGGTCGCGATGGTCACGAATCGCGCCCCCGCCTCGATCAATCGCCTCGCAATCATTGCCGACCGACCGATGGGGCTCTCACCGTAGAGTTCCTTGATTGGTTCTGGTTCCGACGCCAGGTCGAATGCCCGACCAATTCGATTGGAGGACAAGATATCGAATGCCTGGTGCTGAAAATCGGTCAAGGTCGCCACGAGGTCGGAATGTGGGTGCGTCGTCGTAAACTGCGAGTCGAACACCCTTCGCAATTGATGACGCCGATGCAGTTGAGCTGCCGTCAAATCTGCAGGCAAGATGACTCCGTCCAGCGATACCGTGGCTGGCGGTTGCGGTAGGTTGATCCGAAAGGGATCGAATTGTGCTCCCAGGAACCCCGCACCCGAACTGGACGCCTCCCCCAAACTGAAATATGCCGGCATTCCCGCGGACGTGGGCAGCAGATTGGCCGTAAGCGATCCAATCGACGGATGCTCGGCATTGGCACTTGGCTTGTTTCCCGTCATCACATACTGACTTCCGGGCACATGATCCGGAATATTGTGATGCAGCGATCGCACCAGCGTACATCGGTCCAGGATTCTCGCCGTTTGCTGCATGTGCTCACTGAATCGCTCGCCGGGCACCGCTGTCGCCATCGTGTCGAATTCGCCGCGTACTTCGGCGTCTGCGTCCGGCTTGGGATCCCACATGTCAATCGTGGAGGGGCCTCCGCCCAACCACAACAGGATCACCGACGTGGCTCGCGGCACATCTGGCCGCGACACCGATTCCGCTCGCAATGCGTCCGCCAACCCAATTCCCAACAGTCCGCACGAACCTACTCGCAAAAATCCTCGGCGACAGAATACGCGGCCGGTCGTGTGACTTGTGAGTGACATATCGACCTCTCGAGAAAAACGGTTCTAGGGGCCTAGGTTATAATGACACACGCATGGCATTTCCAAGTATTGGTGTGGCATGCCACAAAAAAACGGCCAGATAATTGGCAAAGCTAATGGATCGTAATGAACTCTTGGGTATTCAATAAACTCCATAAGACGTTTTCCCAAGCGAGCTTCATTGCCTCGCCGTCCGCAGTACCTGCAAGCGAATCGCGAGTTGCCGCCCGTTCCTCTGGTGTCGGCCAACGGGATAGCGTTTGCAAGAAGAGTGTATCAATCTTCTCGTCTTCACTGATGTCGCTGTCTAACAATCGAGCGAGCTTACCGCGCGAGATGTCTGCCAGAAGTCGTGGGTCGCTCATCAATGTGAGCGCCTGTCGCACCGATGGCCGATTCTTGGGGCTGCAATCACAGGTGTCGCTGCGCTTCGGTCGACCAAATAGATTTTGAAAACCATCCCAGCGGCTATTCGGAAGATTGTCCGGACCGATCTCAACAGCGCGACGGCCACGAAAGCGATCATCGCCAAAATCGTGGTCGATGCCTGTCGCCGCGTGCCACATGTCGACGACCACTGCTGCCGGAGGCAGGCGGACATCGGCACGAGACAAATATCGGTTATCACCTTTGTGGCGATCAGCGCCGTCGCCCGTTTGTGTAGTCAGTTGTTCTGAAGGCAGCTGTTCCGAAGACAGTTGCCACGTCCGCGAGTTCAGAATAAGCAGTTCTAGCTCGCGAATATCGTATCCGCTGGCCGAAAAATGCTGAGCAAGCTCTTCCAATAGTTTCGGGTACGCAATACTGTCGCTGTCGTCGGTCAACCCGTCCAACGGTTCAACGAGTCCCCGCCCGAAATAAAATGCCCACGCGCGATTTACGGCGTTGCGCGCGAAGAATCGGTTTTGGGGGGACGTCATCCAGTCTGCGAACGGGATGCGGTAGTCGCTCAGCTCGCCATCAATATCAGGGCCGCCAAGCGGTTTGGGTGTAGGTGCCTTGTTATCGTCATGAAGCGATACAAGATATACCTCGGTCAATCGAGGTAACGGCGGTCCCGCGGGATGGCCTTCGGCAACGCGTTGACGACGTGCGGTTAGGCGAACGGACATCTCACGACGAAGCTCCGGTGACATGTCATGCCGCACCTGCTCAAAGATCCGCACGAACCCTTGATAGTCGGCTTGTGACCATTCGTCGAACGGGTGATCGTGGCAGCGCGCGCAGTTGATCCGAACGCCAAGGAATGTCGATGCAACTCGTTCTGCCAGCTCGCGAACGGGGTAATCGCCCTGAATATCGTTGCGTTTCCAGAACAGATCAAGCGTCGGAGTCTTCAGATTGTCGTCGGATTGTTTCCCGCGGATTGCATTCGTCCGTGCAATCTCGTGGTCGACCCATTCCCCGATCGGCAGTTCGCCACGACTTCGCGCGACAACGATCGACCGAACCACTTGATCGTAGGGCACAT
>JAGQPD010000284.1 GCA_020426865.1 Planctomycetales bacterium | reverse complement strand
CGTTCTCGAAGGTAAGAGTCGCGACGTTCGAGGGCTTTGATGGCAGTTTGCTAGTCGGATTCCCAAACTGCACCGTCATTTCCGTCCCCAAGAAAGCGCAGCAGCGACCTCCCGCGATTAGCTGCGTAGCTGGTTGCAACGGCAAATAACTTCTCCCGGAGTTTGGACATGCTCAAAAACGCTTTATCAAACGGCTATTCGTCTCAAGTTCGCGGATGGCTGGTCGTTGGCCGAGTACAGCATGAGCTTGCCCAGGTCGGACCCGAATGGCACTGTCGCGTCATAAGTCTCTTCAAGTGCAGCGTTTACGTAATTGTCGTCGCAATTCACTTCGCGGCTGTTGCATGAGATGGTACGGCTTGGGCCTTCGTTTGACGACGCGTGGTTCCAATCGCCCGGGTCGGTTGGCAACTTCGCATCGTGAAATCTGCTTGAGTACTTTTTTCACATAGTCGTCCAGGCGTTCCCTGGTCATCGGGCTCAGAGATAATGTCATCCATGACGCCAGTACGTACTGGCACGTACTTGTGAAGCTGATCTGTCGAGGCTGTTTGTCGTGTAACAACGCGGCACCAGCTGCGGTGCATCGAATGAGATTGTAGGCCAAGAGCGTTGTCCATAATTCGCGACGGACCATCTCGGACGACTTGCAACGAACGTGTTCCAGGTTGAGGTTCGACTTGATACTTCGGATATCGAGTTCTGAATTCCAACGAAAACCATAGAGTGAGGCAATGTCCTCACTCGTGTACTCATTCGCATCGATCAGTGTCGTGATAATGTCGATGGTCCGCGTACGTCGCCCAGGTGCAACCACATTGAAGCGGAGCTCTCGCAATGTCAACGTTTGGGGAATCTGCGCATATGTCTCGGCATCCATCCATGGGGGCCGCTCCGGTCGAGTCCAAACGATTAGGTGATCGTAGGCGATGTCACCATCGGCCAGCGCGCTGAGGATCGATCGCAACAAAGCGGCTTCGCCGGTCTGTTTGCCCTTGTAAGGTCCTACTGCTAATTCCATCACGCAAGCGGTTGCCAAAGAAGTGATGGCCACGGCCCGAGCGATGGGCAGGCCAACTCCGGGCGCCTGTGCCTTTTGCTGGGGGTACACGGCCTGATTCTTGGGTGTATCCGGCATCGTAAATGTGAAACCATCAATCAACTTGGTGTGGTGCTTGCCTTTCAAAAGCCACTTCGTATCGGCCACTTGTTCAAGCACTTCCGCAACGTCGCAGCTGAGTTCGCGTAGGGCTGGTTCTGACAATTTGGCGCGTGCTCGACAATAGTCTCCAGTGTCTTCCGTGGGCGTGCCGAGCCCCAGGAACTCGCGGTAGCTGACGACGCGCTACGGCAGCCTGACAAGACGCTTCCTTGCCATCACGCAACATTTGAGAAAGAAACGACCACACCATGATCGCCGTCGTGTAGATGCCATGAAGGCCAAACAGGCAGTCGTGCTTAGCAAAGATCCGCTCGATGCGTTCGGCCGAGAGAATCTCGGCAAAAGGCAGACCGTCGCAGTTCAGAAAGGCATCGACCACTTTCTGAAAACCGCGGCTGTCACGACGAGGGGAATTTGGTATTCCAAAGGACATGAAAAAAACCTCCTTGGCTTTTCACGGGCAAGTAAACCAAGGAGGGCTTCCATTTCATACCAAGGTCGACTTCATTTCGAAAGATCACCTTGGCTGAAGCGAATTCTACAAAACTTTCCGCTTCAGACCCAGCTCAATCTCCGCGCAAACCGAAACGCGACAGTGCCATTCGGGTCTGACCCGCACAGGCGTGTGGAAAAAAACTCGACTCTCCTGCACGGCTGGCTACTGTCTCCCACCCAAACTGCGCATTTCACCCAATCAAGTAGCACGCCAGGTTTTGCTGTAGGTCGAGAATGACATCGCATATTGTTTCGCGAGCAGCGCAGTAAAGCGTCACCACTGCTGACACTCAACGGGAATTGCAGGACGATTTAGGAAGCCGGTCCGGCGACGTAACGACGCAAGGGCGGTGGCGAACGCGATGGGCATTTGCCACATGGCGCGAGATGACGGCTCTGGAACCGCATTTATTGCTTTTACCCGAGATCCAAAATTGTCTTTCCAAATAGTATAATCCGCTGCATCAATCGCACCATTTAGGTTTCCATCTGAAGCCAATTCAAGCCTAGATCCAAATGAATCTTTCCATACTGTGTAGTCAGCTGCATCGACAACACCGTTTCCGTTGTAGTCGCCATCAACGATCGGTACAGTCCGTACAAGAACCTTGCTATCCGTCTGGGCGACGTATAGCTTCAACACATCACTCACAAGAGGAAGGTCTCCCACAATAAAGCGGCCATCAATTCCACTTTCTGCCGAAACTACCTGGAATGTGTCGCCAACGCTCGGAGCGAATCCGTCAAGTAGTCGTATCTCCAGCTGCCCGCCGACGTTTGCCTTTCCAGTAACATGAATTGAGTCATACTCGGTGGGCTCTTGCCCACCAAGTTCAATCACGGTTCGACGCCCAAAGCTTAGGTCGCCATCGAACGTGGTCGCAGCTGGGCTGTTCCCGACGGACATTTCCCCCAAGACTTCGAGAGTCCCTCCGCCAACGGTACCTCCGTCCCCAGAGAAGTCGCCGTAAACTACCACCCTCCCGCCCGGGTTGATGTTTAGTCGACCATTCTGCACTAGATCTCCAACTAGTGACATATTCGCGCGGCTGGACGCTCCGATGGCACCCGTATTGACGATATCGGCAAACACGTCTGAATTGCCGTCACCGACAGCAATGACTCCTGCATTATCGAAACCATCAGTTGCACGAAGCGTCCCCATTCGAATCGCAAGCAAGCCGTCGGTGTGATTCGTTACATTGCCCGTGAACGTCATGGATGGTGAATCTAGGATTTCGATTCTACCGGAGTTGCTTGTCGGAGCATTAATTTCGACAAAACCAAAGGCACGTACGGTGCCGTCATTTATGAAAGTGTTAGTTGCAATGTCACCACCTGAGAATAGACTGAGCAATCCGGAGTTTGCGATTCTTTCTTCCGCTACAAGTGACAGTGAGTTACCAATACCAACACGCGCGCGAGCGCCAATTGTAAAACGGTCAGTAAGACGGATATCACCTTCAACGCTAAGTGATGTTATTCCTAGTCCCGAAGAAACAGTGATACTGCGGGCATTCAGCGTCCCGACGCTACCGTTAATAGTTCCGCCGTAATAACTTTGTACGAGAATGTCTCCTGATGTTGGCACTTGACCACCGGCCCAGTTGCTTCCGGTGTGCCATGCTCTAACTCCACCGGCGGTCGAGTCCCAAGTAAAATCAAAGGTTTGCGCCCTGGATACAGCCGGCGCATATGCCACGGTTGCGATCAGTACTAGTAGGCGTTTCATCATAGTTGGCTCCATGAATATATGGCAGACAAGATGCCCAAAATGTGTCTTGCATCGTGCTTAACCGATTTGAAAAACCAAAAGCCGGGACGACGACGTCAACGTTTCGCGAAGTATCAAGTGGTTCCCACTCATCCCTGAACGAACCACGATTCTCACCAAGAATGGCGTGTCCAAAGTGTCTCGACGACGTAGGTTGCCATTGACCAATCCTAGTGACCCTGATCCGCAGAGCAGTCTAGCGTCGCTCGCAATAGTGTCAAGTAGGCAAGCACGGTGTTTCGCGGAATTAGTTCCTAGTCAGCATGGGTAACGTAGGAATTCGGAGCGAAGGCGACTTTTTTCAAAAAATGTCAGTCCGCGAGCGATTGTCGCTACGGGTAAGTCTACGACGGGGCTGCGTTTTTTGACTCCGCGAGCGCCGCCGGACGTCGTGCGTCGAGCCGCGCTATCCGTATACGACAAGCAGTGGCCGAACTAAAGGACTTCACTTCAAAGGACAATGCATGCGAGCTCAAAATTCAAAAGGGGTTGAAAACCGAGGGCAGGTCAAACATCGCCAACGAATTCGGCGAAAAAAACCAACAATCGAATTACTTGAAGACCGGCGCCTCTTGACTGCCGCCTCGCTCGTCCTGGACTTTACACCGGACTATGATCCGAGCGAATGGAATGTTGGCGGTTTTCGTGAAGTGTTTGAGACTCACAGCTCCGCAATTCGATTATTGGACTATGACGGAAATTCGGTCGTCGACGCCGACGATGCGAATATCGCGGCAGGAAGAATTGCAACGCAGGTCCGTCTATTGCTTAAACCATTTGGCACAGAGGGTTTGCGCGTATTGAATCGGCGGTTCGCTCCAGCAACTAACGAGGATCTGTTCAGTGGTTTTCAGTTGCTGGAGGATGGCATTGCGTCGTCGTCAAAGGATGTCTTTGTTATTTTCGTTGGTAACACTCATCCGTCTCGGGAGATATTCGGCATTGCAAAACAGGCAGATATTGCCTTCCGCAACGAGTTTTATGGTTATGCCTTTGCTGGGGCAACCGCGGACTATCTGTTGTCGGGCAACTATACCAGCGTCGAATTTCTCAAACCAGAGCATTTCACACAGTTCGTCGCACGGACAATTGCGCACGAGTTTGCACACTTGATGGGTATCGGTCACGTCTATGCGGTCCCCCCATCGGACACGAATAGCGATGGACGAGCTGAAAATGGTGTGCGACCGCGTGGTTTCAACGACGTCATGAACTATGTACCGTACGTCGATCCCGCACTTGCTGTATTCGGCGCAAAACCGAATCCAGGGATTTTTGTCGAACAATTCAGTAATGGACAGACCATAAAAGACTACGATGACCTTCTCGGCACGGATGAAAGTCTCCGTGAGGCGCTCATTGTTTCGACAACGGTTGTTCCGGAAACACGCTACAGTGGAGAGAGATTTACTTCGTCGCCGGACGAAGAGATACTGCCGGAACAACTGCCTATCCCACAGGTCGACGCGCCACAAGCTTCAAATGGATCCGTGGGCTTCACACAACCAGATGATGTTTGGTCTACTTTGGCAAACGGATTCAACGAATTCGCATCGTCCGCCTCATTAACGTTTTCGGAATCTCTAACTTCTGAAGCCAATGCAATTCCATTAGTTCCGTCTGACGCGTTGACGCAATTGAGAATCGGTGATTCTTTGCGGGCGCTGTTTGGACAACTGCCACTGCCGACGAAAAACACAATGAGCGACATTGTTGCGGAACTAGAACGGCACGGATTTACCGTTACCTCGTTCATCTCTGACGACGACTTTGTTGCTCTCCAGTCAGCTCAGGCTGCCGATTTCATTCGAGCAAGTCGGACTTATCGTATGTCGGAATTGTCGACTTTTGTTACGGCCGACCTAACAGACCTGCAGTCAATAGCCGGATTTGGGAACTCGTCGCTACTCGGTAGTCTCGTTGTTCGTGCCACTGGGTTCGTCACCGTAGCATTTGGTGTCGATACAAATGGCTTCTATCTGCTGCCAGGTAACGGTGTATTCGCTGATTTCACCGCCACTGGTCAACTTGGCGGCGTCGTAGGAACAACGCAGGCAGACGGCACAATGTCCTTTAGCGTGGCGAATGACGTACGGTTGCAAACAGTGGTGGCCGACGGCCGGGTGCGACTCTCAGATGTCTCAAAGTCAGCATCGGTGATGTCTCAACTGATTGGAAGCGCCGGAGCCAACATTGGTTTTGCAGCCCAGCTAGGTCCATCTGAACCGATATCCTTGGATGGAAGGTGGATTTGGCAAATCGATTCGAAATCTGAGACGGGACATAGCCTTAGTACCGTTGACTCCGGGTTCGATACGGAAGGGCTCGCAAGCCAGCTCGTAGATACCCTTGGCGACCAGTTGCCCTATGCGATTCAGACTCTCTCTCGACATAAGGCTGACTTGACAAGTGTTCCGATGGTGGGACGGCTTTTGGAGAATACGATTGACTTGTTTTCGAATCAGCACTTGGAGTACGGCAATGAATGGGACACATTCTTTGAGTACTTCTCGTCGCGTGGAATACAGTTGAAAACTGTCATTTCTCCGGAACAGGTCATCCAAGGTGTGAGTGGAAATGACACATTACTCGAACTACGAATTGATAGCAGTCTTCCATTTTCAGACCTTCATTTTTCGGACGTGTCACATACTGTTGGCACTTCTGACGTCATTCTTCACATTCAAAGCACGCTACCTGAAACTGCCGACATCAACTCACAGTTAATAGTGGGGATCGACACATCAGGAGGCGCCTACATACAAGAAGGCTCGCAAATCGCGGCATCGTGGTCGGGTGTCGCCGAGATGAGCGGTTCGGCGCAGCTAGGCTCGGAATATCGTGGATCACTGTTCGGAAACGTGTCGTTCGAACAGGTTGAGTTATCTCTTGCAATTGATGACAACGATGCATTCTCAGGTGAGAGACTATACTTCGGGGATTTCGTTGAAAATCCACCTCCGGCCAACAACCTAGAGATCCAAACTGGCGTTTCTGGGCGAATCGGGCTTGATGAGATTCGTATTGCCATGGACCTTCCGATTGACGTGGAGACTCTGCCATCTGTCACATTGGTAGCCAGCGGAAATGTTGATTTGGCGTCGGGAGAAGTGGCATTCGCATTTGGAAACGACGCGCTAGCGAACGCTGTGTTGGACGTCGTCTATGCTTCTCTTGTTGAGCTATCGATTCAGGCAAAAGACTTGGCAAGGTCTGTCGAAGTCCTCCCGTTAATTGGCAGACAACTGGCACCGAAGATTGGGACATCATTTAGCTCTGCACTGACGTTTGAAAGATTAACGCCCGGAGACTTTCGCACTCAACTCGAATCGCTTGGGTTCACAATTGATTCGAACGGCGTCGCGACCATCGACGACCTCCTGAGTAACACTGTCGGCGCAAAGCCAATCTTAAAACTAAGATATGTCGACATGACGGATATTCCCGAATTCACGGATGAGTTTACGTTCCTGAGTTCCCAGCTTCGAGCGACGGGCGCCATCACTTTAGCACCAACTGTCGAGTCCGACTTCGTATTAGGCGTTGATCTTGTCGGAGGGGCATACATTGACGAAGGTGCAAAGTTCTCCGTGGAATTGCCCGCTACGGGGGAATTGAGTGGGAAGGTTGACATTGGTCGTCTCGGCCCCCTCAATGCCCGTGCCATCGCCGATATCGACGTGCGGGCGCAAGCGGTTCTCGATAATGGGAACGAGTCGCTTAATGAGCATCTATACTTGTTCGGATCCGATACCGCTTACCCCACGATACTCAGCAACCTCTATGAGAATGGCCTTAGAACGGATGTGAGCGGTACCGCCACATTTGTCGTTGAAGTTGAGCTGGACAATCCACTCGACCGGTTCGGTCTCGGTGACATCGTAGGCGACCTTAGCGACTTCTTGCCACCTGAATTGGTTAGTTCGTTCGTATTTTCTGGAACTGTCGATGTCGACCTCGAAAACGCCGCCGTCAACCTCACGATTTCTCAGGACAGCAAGGATAGATTTGCTGCGATATTTGATGGAGATGTTGAGCAACGCTTCACCGACGCGTTACTGAATGGACTTCTCGATCGACTTCAGGTCAACAATCCAATTCCCACAGAGGTTGCACAGCTCTTATTTTACAAGATTCCGGTCGTAAATGTTTCTCTCGCCGATGAGCTGGGGATTCCCGATGAAGCCCGAATACTGCTGGACCCGGCTGGGTGGAGAGACGACTATCTGGCTGCAAGCGGCAATGGAGAACCGGATCAGGAAGGTGACGGTAGCCGCATAGATTTCACGATCGACCTCTTCCACGATGGCAACATCCTAAAGTTACTCGATGGAGAAGACGCTGACCTTATAAGCGTTAACATAGAACAGCACTTTGAACCACATTTCGACGAAATCACAGTAGTCCCAGACACATTGCTTTTCACTTGGTTGGGAATCTTCTCGGCGTCGTTCAACATAGGGCTCACCCCGCACGTAGAGTTTGGAGCAGACGTAACGATTGGCCTTGATACGAGCGGTTTTTACGTCCGAGAGGGCTCCGCAATACAGTCGAATCTGCAAATTGGTGGGGGACTGGATGCGAACATCAACATTGACGGGTGGTTGACAGCGTTGCGAGCGTTGCGAGTCACTGGTACAGCGGGTGTAAATGCGGTGATCGGGATGTACTTTGCTGATCAAGACGACGTTTCCTCAAAACTCCGTCCAGCACAGGTCTTGGATCTCAACAACCAAGTCTTAACTGCGAGTCTTAATTTGCATTTGGGGTTGAGGGCGGTTGCAGGCGCTTTGGACGCAGGTTTACAAGCGGAACTAGCAGACGAAGAGTGGCTGATTCCGTTATGGAGTCAGGAGGGAGGCACCGTCGCCGACATTCGGGATCAGCTTCAGTCATTTAAGGACAGAATGCGAGAAAATGCGGAGAAGTACGTATGTGCTGCCGCGGCTCTCGGCGATCCGTTTGCAGCTGCAGCGTGTGGTGCTAATGCCGTCAAGAGCATTTCCGAGGCAATCCAAGATGGAGTCCAATCGGCCAAGGAGGCGGCAAACCACGCAATCGCAGTCTCGCTACAGCTTGGACGCGACATTGACGAAAACATCCGCGATATCGCGACTAATGTGCAAGAAAGTGTGAACAGTTTCCGGCGCGATTATCTGGAGCCGTTGATTGAAGGTACTCCAATTGCCGAGATCGTCAATCACGTCGAACTACCCTATCTTGGATCCTGGGAAACCGTAAACGTGCCGAATCGACATAGCTTTTCGGCGGAAGTAATCGACGGCGTGCTCGTGATCTCGAATTGGGACACCAGCTTTGCGGACGCCCGATTTGGACGGCCAGGTGCAGAAATCACCATCGGTCTTGTTGACGGTCGAGTTGTCGCTGACGGACCCGATTTTGCGGAAAGCGAACTTGTCGCGAGGAAGAAGGTGTCCAGATTACTATCGTCCTCATACGAAGAGCGCCGCGAAGAAGTAACTCACTCTAATGCATATGAGTTTGCCGCAGCCGGAATCAATTCAATTCGGGTCGTCGGCACTGGATTCAATGACCGCATCATAGTCACTTCTTCCATAGAGATTGCCACAGATATCGATGGCAGCGACGGTGACGATGTCCTGGTTGGCGGGTCTGGGACAAACCTTATAGTCGGAGGCGGAGGAAACGACTTCGTTCAGGGCGGTGACGCGAACGATTTACTAGTTGGCGGTGATGGCGACGACGTTGTATTTGGGAAAGGTGGCGACGACACAATATTTGGTTGGATCTCCGATACTACTAACACAGGCAACCCGAACGGTGATGGGCACGACATTCTGGACGGTGGAGATGGTGACGACACTTTATGGGGATATGCTGGAAACGACGTGTTACGCGGTGGAATGGGCGCCGATCTTATGCACGGCGAAGACGGCGATGACACATTGGAAGGCAACGACGGTGACGACACGATATTCGGTGGCAATGGGGCAGATTCCGTGTTCGGTGATGACGGCAACGACAAGTTGTACGGCGAGGGCGGGAAAGATATCATTATTGGAGGTTTTGGCGATGACACGCTACTAGGGGGCGATGATGATGACGTTGTTTATGGAGACCAAATAAGTGATCCGTACGGCGGTAGCGATTTCGTCTTTGGTAACGCTGGCAATGACAGGCTATTTGGCGGCGGCGACTCAGATTTCATAATTGGTGGGGCCGGTGCGGATTTGATTTCTGGCGATGATGGTGACGATCTCATTTACGGTGGGATGTGTTCGGACAATCTGTTTCTGTCAGCAGTTAGTGATCAACAGGGACCATGGGAGAGTGACGAGGGCGACGTAATCGTCGGCGGATGGGGGCGAGACGAGATTCACGGAGGGGCTGGTGACGACACCATCTCTGGCGAAGCGGACGCGGACGTTGTCTACGGAGACGACGGAAACGACGAGATACAGGGTGGCGACGGCGACGACCAGCTATACGGCGGCGACGGAAACGATGTGATTGCTGGGAATAGTGGTCAAGATGTCCTAATAGGCGAAACTGGAAATGATACGCTGATCGCGAGTCGATCCAACGGTTTTTCAACAGAAGAGTTCCTCTCGGCGTTTGATCCATTGGCGCAGGAAGCGACAGCACTTCGGTACGAGGGCGGTCTGGGATCTGTCGTAGTCGGGGGGCCTGGAGACGACCAGGTTTATGGGAGCGATGGCGACGACATGATCTGGGCCGGCGATGGCAATGACCTAGTATACGGCGGACGTGGTAACGATGAGATCACGGGGGGAGCGGGAAACGACAGGTTGTTTGGTGAATGGCCCAGTGCTTTTGACGCCCCAACGGATGAGATGCAATACAATGACAAGATTTTTGGCGGAGGCCCCAACGATCTCGAACAACTTAATACTGACCTCCGCCAGGACGACGGTGTCAACACGATTGAGGGCGGCCCGGGGAATGACGTAATCACAGCAGGACAGTTGGGGGACTCGATTCACGGTGGTTTCGGGCGGGATCAGATCTGGGGGGGGATTGGCAACGACACTCTATTTGGGGACGAGGACGATGACATGCTCCATGGCATGGACGGCACAGATCTTATCTACGGGGACGGTGTTGTTTTCGGTGGCAGTGACGGCGTAGATACGATCGCGGGAGGGCCGGGAACCGACACGATTTACGGCGGTTCCCTCGGCGATCTAATTCTTGGCGATGATCTAATCAACGAGGCAACTGACGGAGACGACATAATATTTGGAGATTATCTTGCCCAATCGGAGAACGATGGAAATGACTGGATCTTCGCTGGAGGCGGTGATGATAACGCTGAAGGCGGAGGTGGCGACGACACAATTGTCGGCGACCTAGGGCACGACACCCTGTTTGGAGGGGGCGGACGCGATCTTATTTGGGGTGGCCTCGACATTTTTACAAGAGAAACCATGTTCGCTGCTGGTTTCGACAATGACGGCATCTCGCCACTGGTAGCGCTCGACGAAACCTATGCCAATCTCTTGGGAGGTTCTGACGAGGATGGCGAAAATGCTATCCACGGCGGCCAGGGCGACGACTGGCTGTTTGGGGGTGGCCAACGTGATCAGCTTTTTGGTGACGGTGGAAACGATTATGTATTTGGTGCGCCAGGCTCAGATGTAATTCATGGAGGAATTGGAAACGACACATTGACCGCGAACGATGGGGACGATACGGTCTACGGCGATTCTGGCGATGACCGTATCTCAGGCGGTGCTGGTCGAGACTCGATAGATCCCGGACCTGGAAACAATGTTCTTTTGGACTTTTCGGACGAAGACTACTTGCTAACTCGCACTGCTGACTACAGCGGCAACGGTATTGTGGACGCCGCCGACTACACGATCTGGAAGGACTCGTTTGGATCACTAACGCAATTAGTAGCGGACGGCAATGGAAATGGAATTGTAGACGCCGCTGACTACACAATCTGGAAAGACCACTTCGGGGAAGTCGCAACCGTCGCTCCCGTATTGCCTGGCGATTACAACGGCAATAGCCATATCGATGCAGCGGATTACACAATCTGGAAAGATGCTTTTGGCTCTCGTTCAGACTCGCGTGCCGATGGAAATGCTAACGGATTGGTTGACGCAGCGGACTACACGATTTGGAAGGACAACTTTGGTGCCCAGCGCACAACTAGCGAGGCTGTTAGTGATGTGTCATTTTACAAAACATATCGCAATCGACTTTCTCCGAATTCTCAACGAAGCGTCTCTCGCCTTACAACGTCGACGAGTGTTGGAAGTCTGGCTGGCACACTGTCTGAGGTCAATGAAACCTCGGACGCCATCCGGAATGTCATTAAAGTCAGTTTGCCTGAGACAATAGTCTCGAACTTCCCGCCACTTCTACACCTTCTCGCGTCGGGCAATCTCGGATTTCCGGTTGCACTCGCCGATATCCGGAACGCAATCGTTGACCAATACAAATCGTCTATCGAAAACGCCATCCGTCTAACAACGAGTGCGACTCCAAATTCCAACGCGCGAAACTTTCCATCATGTAGCGCCAATTTCCATAAGCTCTTCACAAGCGCTGAGCCGTTCCTAAGGCAAAATCGCTGGGATATTATCGATAGCGAAGTCACCGACCTAAACGACGATGGATACCTCGACCTCGTGGGGATTGACTATAGCGACCCGTTTGACGCCAAGCTTGTGACCTTACTCGGTGGGCAGAACGCCGTTTTCCAAGATCTAGGCCAGGCGCAGCCAATCGGCGTGGATGGTTTTCGAACGGTTAGCATGGCAACAGGTGACATAACAAACGACGGGCGTGTCGACGTTCTCGTATCCTCACGAGGTTCAACGTTGTTGTTTCAAAATGTCGGAAACGGTTTGCTAGGCGCCCCGGTTGCCCTTCCCTTCACGTCGACAAGCCTTGGGATCAACGATTTGGACGGCGACGGGTTGGCTGATATTGTAAGCGGTGCTGAGTACGATTTCATCGGAGTCGCATATGGGACAATTGAGGGGAAGTACGACACCGTCGATCGCTATTCACTTATTAGTCCCACATCGCCAATTGGGGGAGATAGCACATTTCTCGTAGATATTAATGGTGACGGAATGATTGATATAGTCGCTGGTCGCACAACATTTTCTTCATTTGCTCCCAGCGGCGAAGTCATCGTACTACTAAACCAAGGTGACCGCAGATTTATGGAAGCCCCCGAGGTAGTGATGGGAAATTGGGGAAGGGAGCCGATGGTGCTAACGACGGCGGACATCAATCTTGACGGCAATTTGGACTTGATTTCTCTCTTTTTTGAGCCCCGAGGGATTTATGGCGGTGGTCTCATAACCATCGCACTTGGAAATGGTGACGGAACCTTCGAATCGACAATAGCGATAGATTTGTTGGCTGACCAAGACGCCTATTTACCATCAGGCGGTATCGCGATCATTGACTATGATGGAAACGGCCCACTTGATATCTTAGTGCCACGGAGTTCCGCCCAAATCTCCGTTCTTCTTGGAAGCACCGAAATGCAATATCAGGAGACAATTTCCCCCTTTGGCCCTTACCCGCTCACTGGTGAGAGCACCATTGCCGACATTGACAACGATGGTCATAGCGACGTCGTTTTCGGAGGAACCGTCCTACTCGCACGCAATGACTTCTCAACTCTTGAACTTCTCTATCGCACGCGTGCGAACTTGTCCCACCCGTACCCCATTTTCCCCGTCCGGAGGGAATTTGTCCCCACAGATATCAATCATGACGGATTTGAAGACTTCATAGTGAGTGTTGACACCAGCAATGGCGTTGGGTACGCCGAGCTTGTGATGGGACGCGACGACGGCACGTATTACAAAACTTCGATTTCGAATTCCCCGCCTGTCACGACCACGAGTCGCGCTTTTGTTGTCGGTGATTTTAACGGAGATGGCGAAGAGGACGTAATTGATGGCGATGGACTGTACTTCGGGCTTGGTGATGGGAGCTTCGGACCACGGATCACGGCCCCACATCAATTTTTTTACTATCAGACCGTGGCAACTGACGTCAACGCCGACGGGAAAGACGACATCGTCGCGGCACAGCTTGGCCAACTATTGATTTACCTTTCACTTGGCGATGGACAGTTTGAATACGTCGATACGGCGATCGATTTAGGAATTTCGGGGAGGTTTGCTGTTGGCGACATAAATCTCGATGGGTGGACGGACATTGTGATCGCCACGTTGGACGATCAGCCAACACTTAGCGCGTACATCAATTCCCCTGGCGACGGCTTTATTCCCGGTGCGGCAGTTATGTTTGACGACCAAATTGTGACGTTTGAGCTTGGCGATTTGGACGGTGATTCTAGGCCAGAACTCATCGTGTTAACTGTCGACATAAACAAGGACAAACCGGAGCGAATCAGGATTTTCAATATCAGTGATGGCGGAGAGTTGCTTGAACGACAGATCGTAGACTTGGCTTCTCCATTGTACTGGAGCCTCAACATTGTTGACATCAAAGTCATGGACCTGAACAACGATTGCCAACCCGAGGTAGTTGTCGTGCCGAAAGGGAGTGGTAGATCAATGTATTATATAATTTCCACTGATCCATTCGGTTATCTTGAGGACGTCGCCGCGTTCACGACAGATTATTACACGCGGGATGCAGAGTTTGCTGACGTTGATCGAGACGGCGACTTGGACCTGGTTGTGTTAACCGACGACGGGTTATGGGTAATACGAAATCACCTCAATTGATTTTAATATCATGTTCCACTTTAGGTAAATGCACATGTGCTCGCACATTGGTTTTATGGTTGCCTCGAGACGGCCAAGCATGTTCTTTCAGACGATGGTGGGTCATAGGCCAACATGCTGTGTTTTGTAATCGCGACGATGATAGCCTTCTTCCTTTTGTCTTTTTAACGCTTAGGCTACGAAAAGTCGCGGAGTCTGTTGATTCCACATCGCACCGGTCCCTCAACTGTCCCGGAGGAATCGAGTAATGTTACTTGGTCGTTCGTTAACGCTTGGATTGCTTTGTTTTCGGCAGGAACGGCACGATGCCAAAGCCTCCCCGTTTTGGCTTGGGGGCTTCGGTAATCTCACCCGTCCAATCCGCTTCCACCCCGTGAACGGTTACGATTAATGAAGGCCTACAATGGACTCGGAGTTTCGACGTTCTCTGTCGCCTTCCGCGTCAAAAGGCTCTTCCGAAGCTGACGCAGGGCTGCCCCGTGACGCTTGCTGGCCGCTGATTCGGAAATCTCGAGGAACCTAGCTACCTCTGCGTTTGTTCGCCCGTCCAGATAACGCAACCTTAGGATTTCTCTCGATGCCTCGTTAAGTCGATTGATTGCAGCTCTCAAGGCAGCAAAAAGCTCGTCTCGTTCCGCGACTTCGACTAGGCAATCGTTTTGTCCGCCGACGGCAGCGGCCGTGCAATTCGAGCTGAACTCTTCTGCGTAGACTTCGCGGATAACGGAACGCTTCGCACTACCGTAGTGGTATCGCCACAAGTCGATTGCAATCTGTCGAGCCGTAAATTCCAGCCACCGTAAAAACGGCATGGGACGACGTTTCACGAAACTCGGCAATCGTTGATATACGGCTATCCGCGTTTCCTGTACAACGTCCGAGCTGTCATAGCGTCTTTGCATACAACGGTCACGCCTGGCGCGAAATTGCGATCGCAGCACCGGTTCAAAGGCTGAAAAAATGCGCTCGAACGCTGCTTCGTCGCCGCCAGCGGCATCAATCAAGGCTGAATCCGTTTCGAAACCGTAGTTGCTGCTCATGTCGTACTCAAAGTCCGCTCGTTATTTTGCCACGCGTCCGATGAATGCCCGCACCGATGTAAAATCAATCTCACTTGTCGGCCTGCAAATCGCTATTGGGAGCGCCTTGATAGGCCAATGCGGGGGCTCCACCGCGTAATGCATGCCTAGCTTTTTCGGATCGGCAGTATATACTACGTGTCATGGATCCGTCAACCATTTCGCAAACTCCCTTCCAGCCTATTTCGGTGCGTTGGCCACGTATTTGGGATTTCTGATGAGTCCTGCTGAACCAGACGATTTCAACTCCGAAGACAAGCTCGACCAGCTCTTGGGGAGAGTTGCCGATGAGATTGAACGGCGGCTCCGAGCCGGAGAGAAAGTCACTGCCGTCGAGTATTGCGCCGACTATCCGGGTTTAGCGAACGAATTACCGGAGGTGATCGATTCGCTACGGGCTCTCACTTCGCCTGAGTTTCTCGATTCGACGAATCGCGCTTGCAGTTGGCGCTTTGACACTATCCAGCTGGGCGACTATCGACTGCTCCGCGAAATTGGGCGAGGTGGAATGGGCATCGTCTACGAGGCCCTGCAGATTTCTAGCACAGAGAAAGTGGCCGTGAAGGTCTTTCCCTTCGTCTCGGTTTTCGAACCCAAAAAACTACGAAGGTTCAGAAATGAAGCCATTGCGGCCGCAACACTCGATCATCCGCACATCGTCCCGGTGTTCGACATCGCGATCGACGGCGACCGGCACTACTACGTCATGAAGCTGATCGAAGGGCCTTCACTCAATCTTCTCGTTGGGGACAAGCATGTCAGTGCCCGCAGCTACCCAAAAGTAACGACTGAGGTCGACCATCGACCATCGTGTTTGAGCGCAGACGCCAGACTTCGCGATGACGAAGACTCCCAGAACACTTTGCCGCTAGAACCCAGCGGAACGCGTGTACTTCCGGTGCTGGGTATGAGAAATCGAGGCGAATTCGAACGACAGATTGCTGTTTGGATCCGTGACGTGGCTCTGGCAATTCAGTATGCACACGATGCCGGGATCGTGCATCGAGATGTCAAACCCAGCAATCTATTGGTTGATGAAACAGGGCACGTATGGGTCACCGATTTCGGATTGGCCACGATGCGGGCCGGCGATGCACTCACGCAAACCGGCGACTTTGTCGGTACATTGCCCTACTTGAGCCCCGACGTGCTTCGTGATCCAACAAATAGCGCCACACCCCGCTCCGACGTGTACGCTTTAGGCGTCACGTTGTTTGAGTTAGTTGTTGGCGTCAAGCCCTTTTCAGCCACTGGGCGTGACACATTGATGAAGCAAATAATCCGAGGAGACGTGACGTGCACCGGACGAATTCTGCGAGAGACCTCGAGGGACCTTCGTCGCATTGCAGCCGCCGCGATGGCTCAAGATCCCGAGGTGCGATACGCGACAGCCACGGAGCTGGCCGACGACTTGTCACGATTCCTTCGTGGCGAGCCAGTCCTGGCTCGGCAGCCGTCCATCACCTCGCGATGCTGGAAATGGCTCCGTCGTAATCACACCATCGCGATCACCGCTTCCGCGGTCTTGCTTTGTCTGACCGTCCTTGCCACGTACCTTTGGGTGCTTAACAAGCAACTGCTCGAAAGCAACGAGTTGTATCGAGCTACTGTCCTCGCGACGTCGCTTCAAAATGCGCATTGGGCCTACCTCGATGGCGACCTTTCCCAGGCCGATGCGATCCTGCAACAAATAAGACCGACTGGCCCAGTACGTGCCGACTCGGCGTACGCCTGGCAACTTCTACACGATGCGATTCGCAGTAGATCGTTCAAGTCGCATGTCTCTGATCAGCCACTTTATTGCATTATTGCACATCCAGACCGAGAGCATTACATTGCGGCCGGCGCTGCATCGGAACTTTTTCTGCTCGACATGAAAACTCTGGAAGTTGTCGACTCGTGGCCAACCTCGCAAGTTGAGGTCAATTGCATTTCCCTCTCGGGTGACGGGACGCGATTGGCAACTTCTGGAGATGACGGCACCGTTTGCGTTTGGGATTTAGCGTCCCATGACGAATTGCTTCGATTCAGGGCTCACGACACAGTCGTGTATCTGGCGCAGTTTGCCGACAGAGATCGAATGCTCGTCACACATGGAACTGAGCGCGTGATTCGCATCTGGAATTCGGTCGACGGTAGTGCCATCGGTAGAGTTGAGTGCCACAGCGAAAGTGTAACAGCGCTGGATGTGTCGGACGACGGTCGCTACTTTTGCTCTGCGGGAAAGAACGGTGACGTCTGGCTGACAGACACCCGCAACTTAGCATCTTCGTCATACTTGGCTCGCGTCGATGGTCGAATCGATGATCTCGTATTCCGTGGTCTTGACGAACCGGTATTAACCGTATTCAACGATGTGATTTGTTACCTAATGACAAGTACGGATGGGTCCAACAAGGAATTAGATCCGACCGCTTCGAACGTCAGCCACACATCATTCTTTGGTTTCGACAGATATTGTAGCGTCGACTATTGCGCAGAACAACGAACCATCGTAGCGGGCAACAGGTCCGGATTAATAACTCAGCTTACCCTGCCTAAAACAAGTGTTCACTTTTCGTCCCCTGATCAACGTGAAATTATCTGGTGCGAGGGTTCGTCAAACGGTGCACGCACGGTGGCCGCGGCGTCCGACAGTGTGGCTTGGATTGAACACACGGAACGGAAGACCGTTCAGCGAGTTGTGTTCGACGCGGAGACGATGTCATCCGGCGGCCGCTCGACGGAGCGATTTGGGTTTAGGCACGACGGCAAACAGCTTGTTGTGGGCAATACGCTCTTCAGCCCTAACGAACTTACCGGCAACTGGCAAGTAGTGCATCGATTCAACGTTGAGAAGCTGGTAGAAAGCGCCAATTTCTCACCGCATGGAAATTCTCTGTTTCTTCGGACCGAGTCGGAAGTAGTCTTGGCCGATACGAGCGACTATACCACACGTAACATTGCTCTGCCGGACGGGGTTAGGGTCACGACATGTTGCTGGTCACAAAACGGTTGGGAGATCTGGCTTGGCTGCATTGGTGGCGAATTGTTGCGAATCGACACGCGTCAGGACGCGATTGAGGTTCTCGGCGTTATGCCGGATCCAATCGAGGACATCGCGGCTTGTCAGAGTGTGGTCGCACTGGCATTCACTACCGGCACCGTCGGACTCTACGACACCCACTTGGCTTGCATTCGCAAGAGATTTCGGCCACCGGGCAAGCTCTTACCGATCACACAGGTCGGTATGACAACGCATGGGCGCGTGATATTGGCCAGTTCCAATGGGATTTTGTACGGATGGGATGCAGGGAACGAGGAATTGTTGTTTTCGCGAACTTGTCGCTCAGATGTACCGTTTCGCTACCACGATGGACGCATCGTAGTTGTAGACGAGGCGGACGTTGTCCATCGGATTTCGGACTTGCCACTCGACCATCCTAAAAAGATCAACCGACGCAAATCGCACAACGGTCGCGTGTTCGACGTGATGCTGACGGACGTTGGAGCCTGCGTGTCGGTTGGGGCCGATGGGACCGTAAGTTCGGAATTTCGCGAGGACAACGGGGAATACCGCTGGTTCCGCGACGAGGAAGACGACTGCGATGACGCCTGTCTGTTGGGCGACTCGCGTCGCGTACTTGTCACCTCCCGAGACAACGAACTCTCTATCGTCGACTTGGCAACAGGAAAGCGTTCGAAGTTGAGGTCGACTAACGTCAACGACAACGACAAGTGGATTGTCGCCTGCTACGATGCCAAGCGAGATCTCATCTACGCGCAGAATACCTCTTCGGCCCTGTGCGTGTTCGACGCAAGAACACTCGTCCATCAGGATCGGATTGCGTTAGATGAACTCGGGCCTATCACGTCGATGAGAATCTCACCGGGCGGCGCAATTCTGTTCGCGGATCGATCGTCAAGTTTGCTGCAGCCGCCCCGGTGTTGGGACCTAGCAAAACGGGCACCTGCCTTCTCGGGCTTACGCGACACTACTATGAGATGCTGTTTCTCATCCTGTGGACGCTACGCAGCCATCAATCAAGACGGTGACAATGCGACCATCGTCTGGGACATAGACAGCAGACGTCAACTAGCCAAGCGTCGAGGAGACGCTTCAGCAATTTGCTTCACGCACGACGGACACGGTCTTTATATCGGGAGTTCGGGACGTGCCATAGAATTGTGGGACTGGAAAATCACAGATTCTATCACCGCGACTTTTTTGGGAAACACGTCTCCGATCCAGCACATCCAAGAAGTTCGGGGTTCGCTGTTTGCTGTTGGCATCAACGGCGACACACTACTTTGGGATCTTCGCACAGGCAGCCCCTTGTTCCCCCTGAACTTACTGCTGCCAGATTGTCGTCTCTGTGAGCTGTCGACCGACGGAAAAGTCATCGTTTCACTGACGATGCGGCACGAACTGAACGTTGCACGGGCAATGCCATTTGGTGGTGAGCGGCACGTCCCCTTAGCGGTCAACATCGACAACACAGAGCACGAGGACGGTACTTCGAAATAGTATCCACATAAGGTCGTCGGATCAGCCGACGGCCGTTGCTTTTTCCGTCGCCCAGACTGCCGTCTTGTCGCTTTCTTGAATCAGCCATAGGGCGGAAATAACCGCGTTCTTTGGCCACATACCAGCCAACCTTTAGCGGAACGCCAATTCCACTATGAACACGAGCGTAAAGCCATTGAGTCGTCACATACTCTTGTCGTTCGGCGAGAACTTCATAAGGAGTCGTTCCAGCTGTCAGAGTTGGGTAATCGATTTAACCCGATCAAGGGCATCCGCGAACGGCGAGGTTGGACCCAGGCAATGCTCGCGAAGAAGTCTGGGTATAGCCTGCGAGCTGTGAATAAGGCCGAAGCTGGCGGAACTCTGTCAGTAGAGACAATCGGTATTCTCGCGGAAGCCCTGACAACCGAGGACGATCCTGTCTACGCAGAGGACCTTATCACCGACCAACGCAGGTTGGCACGCCAATTCCTCGACGCCTATACCAAACATGGCATCGCGATGCTCGACCATTGCCATGAAATCTTCGATCCTGACGTTGTACTGAGAGTCGATGGCGACCCCGATGAAAGCCCAATTGCCGGCGAATACTACGGATTGGACGGTTTTCAGGACTTCCTCAATCGCTTCTTCCATTTTTTTCGACGCGCCGAAGATTCACTCTTCGAGCAGGCAGAAATGCTGGTATCCGATACGTCCGTGGCGCTGATAGGGAAAGAGAAGCTCTGTCTGGTCGGAACTGTACCGGATCCGGACGACCCGGGTGGATTATTGGTACTGCATCTCCACTTCTCTGGCGGCAAGATCGTGCGCGTCGACGACCGGTACGAGGCAAACGGGTTGAAACACTACATACTCGACCGAATCGACGATTTTCGAAGGCTGCAAGATGAGGCCGACTTCCATCCGTAGTTCGCAAATCTCCTCGCTGTTCCCGTCCGACGATCTCTTGCCATTGAAGTGGCACACCATGGGCTGATGAAAATCGCGATGATCACCGACTTTGGCGTGCGAAATCTGTTGCGCAAGAAACGTCAATTCTGCTGCCGCCGCCTCACCCTACCCTTCTCCCGTCGCAATGGGCGACAAATGCCCCAAAGGGCTACGCGATTTCCATCAGTTCTTCGGCGATGCACTCGTCGCCGTTGCGATCGCACGCGAGTTGGTCGGTCCCTTCCGCTTCCATCAGTTCTTCGGCGATGCACTCGTCGCCGCCACGATCGCACGCAAGTAGCGTGGCCGAGCGAGTTGTGCTGACGCTGGTTGCTAACCCGCAATCTTGGCTGCTCGTGAGAAGTGTGAAAGTAGCTAGGGCAAACAGGGCCGCGAGGGTTGTCGTACGCATGACTTTCTTCCTTTTTGGAAAGTTGTTTCGGCTGGTTATCGCTTCTAATACTCCAAGCGAGCCCCGACCTCCTAAATGAAAAACAAATCCCAGAAGTTTCTCAAAAAGCCACAACCTCATATCTATTAAGCACTTACGGAGAGACGTGTCGGCAGCGCCAACGGCCGGCGGGGTATCGACGTTGATTCTGACGGCGCCAGTTACTCAGTAACGATCACGACGAGTCCCGGTGCGTCAACATCCGGCCGCCCGGGAATCGCGACCCAGGTGAGCGCTCCGTTGCAGGTCTTCTCGGTCACCGGATCCATGAATTCTTCTAAGATCACGGCCGACGTCCGATGATCATCGGGCAAGGTCAATGTCGCCGGATCGACGTAGCAGGACCGGTCGTTCGCCAACCGATCGTGACCCAGCACCAGGCCTGGCCGATGCTCGATTTCGTCTTCCCGCATGTCCACGACCATCGCCCCCTTCTGGTCCAGAAAATCCCCCATCTCAAAACTCATGGAGATCACGGCCAGCACAGTGTCTTCGGTTCCGACCTCCGTCGCGAGTTCCACGACGGGCACAGAGAAGGCTACCATCGGATGATTCGTCACGGTGCTGCGATAGGCCGTGGACAAGTGCGGGCGGTTCAAAGGCCGAACGTCGTTGCCGGCGCCATCGACGGGCAAATCGTGGTCACCGCCGTGGAAATAGTTGCGATGGGCAAACGACTGACCGATGTTCTTCCGGGCATACGGGACACGTGCGATTTGTTTTCCAGCGGCACTCGTAATAAACCAGCTCGTCCAACGCTTCTTCACCGACGTATCGATATGAAGCAAGCGTCGTTCCAGCCAATGTTGAACTCGATCGTCATCGTCCTGGGAACCTTGCTCTGCCTGCGACTTGATGGCGTCATTCAAGGCAGGATCTTCGGCGGCCGCTTCCAGCAACAACCAGTGGACTTCCATCTCGTATCCGATTGAACGGGCCAGGTTCTCTGCCGAATTGCGCAGATTGTGGTCGCGGGCAACCTGGGCCGCCTCGAGCGAACGAATTGCTGCCTGGCGCGCCTCCGCTTCACGGTGCGCCGAATTCCGCAGAGTCAGACTGGCGAACGTTGCCACCAACGCCAACAGTACCACCGCACCGCCCACTGATTGTGCGGCAAACCGATTTCGCCGCCCCCATCGTGCAACCTTACGCAATAGCGGCTCCCGAAAAACCGAGACCGCGGCATCGTCCAAGTAGCGTTCCACATCGTCCGCTAGGACGGTGGCCGTTTCGTATCGATGCGACGGATGCAGGGACATCGCGCAAAGGCAGATCGCCTCCAGTGCTTTCGGGACACCCTTGTGGCGTTCGGACGGTTTCGGGAACCGTCCTTCCATGATATCGCGCTCGATGTCCGCCCGCTCGTTGCCGGAGAACGGTGCTTCGCCCGTCAATAGCTTGTAGAGTGTCGCACCTAAGCTATAGATATCGCACGCCGGCGTTGTCGTACCATTGCCAATTTGTTCCGGACTCATGTAAGCCAGCGTGCCTGCTCCTCGTCCGAAGGACGATTGCGAACTTCCCGCGGTTGGTCGCAGCGAGCGCTCGGAATGCTCCCGGAACAACCCCTGTCGTTCGACGGGCACCGCCAACCCCCAGTCAACGACGAGAGTCTCGCCGAAACGCCCCAACATGATATTGGCCGGCTTGATATCTCGATGCACGATCCCACGATTGTGCGCGTACGCAATCGTATGACATACAGACGCGAAGCTTTTCAACAAACGACGGAAGTGCGTTCGCGACTGCTCAGTGCGAGTAGCTTGTGCATGATAGTCACGAATCTCGTCGTCCAACGTCCCTCCTTCGACATACCGCATGTAGTAAAAAGGGATCCCACCGGCAGATTGCCCGATCCCGTAAAGCGGTACGACCCCAGGGTGCTGTAATCGACCGGTGACTTCCATCTCAACCGCGAACCGCGCCCGCGAATCGTCATCCCGCAACAACCCGGCGTCAATGAACTTGACGGCGACATCGCGATTCAGTTCACGCGTCCGACCACGAAACACGACCCCTTGAGCGCCTTGCTTGTCTTTGGTGAGTGGCTGCAGGTCCGTGATTTCTTCGATCGACTTCACGGTTTCTTCGGCGTCAATCGTAGCCGGTTGATTGTGAAACGACTCGAATTTCAGAATCGCGTTGATCTTCTGCTGGACGATCGCCAACAGGTCGGGGAAGTCGCGACAGAGCTCGTCCAGCTGCACTGGGTTGCCAGATTTGCGAGCCGTATCCCATTGTTCCACAAAGTCGAAGACCTGATCCTCATCCAACATCGCTTGGTTCCCTGTGAAATCGAGGTTCAGGTGAGGAATTCGCCCAGGCGCGATGTGGCTTGGAGGTAGCGTTTGCGTACGGTGGGTTGTGAGAGTTTGGCGATTTCGCCGGCTTCTTTCATACTGAGCCCAAAGTAATAGATCATTTCGAAAATCTCACGCTCTTCGCTAGGCAGCGTGTTAACGGCTTCGTGAAACTCGGTCCACGCCGCGATACGCTGTGGATCGGTGGTGACCTCGCCGCACTCAACAAGATGCTGCTCCTCTTCGCCGTCGCGACGACCAACCGACGTGTGATGGTGTTTTCCCAACCCATGCGGACCGTGGTAGTGACGGGCCAAATCCCGCAATTCCCATCGCATATGCTGGGCGGCCAATCGCAGAAAATGCCGGGCGTCCGTCAGTCCGACGGACTCCAGTGCCGATAACAGCCGCATGGATGCGCGGGCCACGAGATCGTCCGTCTGTTCCCAGCGCGCCACACCGGGAAACTGCTTAAGCAGATGCACCGCCAATCGGCTCATTCGTCGATGCGCCGCGTGGAATAACTCGTCACGTGCCGTTTCGTCTCCCCGACGTAATCGGTCAACCCAGCGCTGGATCGACTGAGTTTCCGTCCCGAGATTCTCTCGTCCGCTGTCTTGATCCATATTGCCTCGATGGAACATTGCCGCTTATGCGTCCAGATGCTTACTGTCGCATTCCAATGCGATTCGGACTGCCTGGACATTCTGTGTTGGGCGGATTTGCCGCCACCATGGTTCTTGACGTTACGCAACACCTCCTAATTTATCTACCCGCGAAAGGTCCGCAACTCCGCCCTTCATTTTCACAGATTTCGCCAAATTTCCTACCATTGCCCCAAATCGGTTGCCCTGGTTGACACTACTATGGCGAATTCGTGTTCTCTAATAACATAGTGCGGTGAATCGGCCCTGATCCGAAGATGCGGCCCTCACTACGAAAGCAAACCGATGATGTCAATGTCTCGCGAGAAAACCTTGAAGGTTGTCAGTATTCTGGTGGCAGCCATGGCTGCTGCAGCCACTCTTGTGCTTGTCTTGCACCATCTTGCCGGGATGGAATTGCCAGGATGCGGACCGACATCCGCATGCGCAGAATTGGCCAGTAGCCCTTGGGGAAACGTTGTGGGGTGGCCGGTCTCGCTTCTCGGCTTGGCCTACTTCCTGGGAGTAACGGTCGCGTACACCGTCACCTTGCGTCGCGGAATTCCGCTCCTCGCACAATTGGTTTTGTTCGCTGGCGGTATCGTGTCCCTCGCCTTTTTGGGAATTATGGCGTTCGAAGGAAAATGGTGCGTATATTGCTTGGTCATTCATGCCTGTAATCTCTCGCTTGTGGGATTGACCCTGGCGCAAAGGTCTTCCACATCGACGCTCGTGTGGACAAGTAGTTTTGGATCGACCTTCCTTGTCGTAAGTGCGATCTTGGCGATCGTCCTCTTTCGTCATGCCGACCGCATTACTCAACGTCAACGAGATCAAACGGAACAATCCATATCAGCGATACTTGACCAGACGCAGAACGACTCAGACGCCGTACCGCCAACGGACGGCGGGTTTGCCGGGCGCTATCGCCAAGGACCGGAAGAGGCCGCCGTGCGGCTGGTCGTGTTTCACGACTATCAGTGTAAGGAATGCCTGGAATTGGATACCGAGCTGGCACTGATGCTAAAACAATACCCGACCGTATCGGTAACGGTGCTCCACTATCCCCTGTGCAGCCAGTGTAACGACACCGTGACTTTGGAATTCTTGCACAAACAGGCGTGTGATGCAGCCTACCTCGCTGAAGCAGCGGGACAACTTGCAGGAGGCGAAGTATTCTGGAAAGTCCACCGTTGGCTGATTGAACATAAGGCCAAAATCGACGATCCCGATCTCGATCGATTGTGTCGCGAGTGTGGACTCACCCTTGAAGAACTTACCGCTGCCGGCAGCGATGAGCGAGTTCGCAAGGTTGTTCTTTCCGATATCGCGTTAGCCAATTCCCTGGGCGCTACAGGAACACCCTTTGTATTTCTAAACGGAGTGGAAGTGCGCGGAGCCGCCGGCAATCCCGGTAATGTAAGACTCGCCGTTGAAAGTGTATTGGCAAGTGCACCTCCTCCGCACACTTCAGCGTGGGACCGACGACCTCCGGTGGCTGCCGAGCGGTTGATCACAGAGTGGTTAGCCGCAGAACCGGTGACCCTGCCGGAACGGGAGTCAGCACGACTTGTATTTGGCGACGTGTCCGCAGAAAGCCGTGTGCTGCTGTTCCTCGAACCGAGCGCCCGCGATGCCCTGCAACTTTGGAATCTCGCCAAGCGCCTGCCCGCTCTTCATTCGGACGTCCGGGTGGAAGTGTACCTCTTTCCCATCAGTCGCGAACTCAATCCACGCTTCGCAAAATTGAAAACAGACATTTTCCCGCGCAGCACCGATCTTACGCGCCTCGTTGTCGCTTTGTCCGCTTCCGACACGGTGGACTCAACTGCTGCACTCGACTGGTGCCTTGCCACAGACAAGACTGCGGTAGGCGAAGCACTTTTTCATGCTGGCGCCGACCATTTTCAAGTATCACGTGAGGACCTGACGACAACACTCACAAACGCCGGCATAACTGAACAGATTGCATCCGATCTTGCCGCCGCCGAAGTCGCCCACATTACGTGGGCACCTGAGCTGATCGTGAACAAACGCCGCACCCCAACGACGATGGTTACCGCGGAAGTCATTGACGCGGTACTCCGCAGCACAAGGGAGTAGCACTTTCGCAATGTATGTTTGAAACGCGTTTCAACGCCATTGATTTCAAGTATCATTGTCGATCGACTGCTTTGTCGCCTTTTTGACAGCGTCGCGCAAATGTTGCTCTTAGTCAGCCAAATGGACGTAGACGCGATCGATCATCTCGGTTGACGTGCGGCCCATCAGTTCGGCAACGGTTGACGAATTGAGACGGTTCATCACGGCAACGGTACCGAAGGTGTGTCGAAGCAGGTAGGGACAGACATCGGCGGCCAGGTTGCAGGCGTCCTTGATACGTTTCATGCGGAAGCGCACGGCGTTGGTGTTCCATGCTTGTCCTCTCGAGTTGACGAATACATTCTGCGAATTAGACCGTGTGCGCAAATATTTCATTAGCCGCTGCATCGCCGGCGTCAGGTAGATGACGCGAGGTTTCCGCGTCTTCTCACCGGTCTTGTGCTGAAATAGGATCCAGCGATCTTCCCGCACTTGGTCCCAAGTCAGACGATAGGCCTCTGAAGGACGACATCCGGTCTGGCGAAGTGACCACACCAGTATGCGGAACGGACCGTGGGCCTTGGACATGATCGCTTTGAATTCTTCCGGGGTGAGAGACCGTTGCCGAATTTTGCCTGGCGGAATCTTCATGCCTTTCAGTGGATTCGACGGGATGAGCCCTTCTTCGACACCCCATGACATTACGCGATGCGCCAGACGGCGGGCATTGTGTTCGGTTGTCTGGTTCCAAGTCGATTGCTTGTCCATCCACCAGGTGATGTGGTGAGGTTTCAACTCGCTAACAAGTCGTGGACCACACGCTTCCGCGAATCGCTGACAATAGTAACGATGGTTGCGATACGTATCGGGCGCGCAGCGTTTTTGGGAATAGGCGAGAAACGATTCGACCAGATCGGCAACGCGGGGCGTCGCAACATGCACGGGCTCATGTCGCACGGCCATCAGTTCGTGGAACTTGCGTTGCGCTTCGTCCTTGTTTTCGCGCCCTTTGGCCGAGCGATGTTTTCGCCCGGCAATCGTAATCATCCACCAACCGGTATCCTTGCGGAACCAAATCTTATTGGGTCGTGGCACGACGAAACCTCCCAGCGCAGCTCAGATTGCAAAACACCTAGGCTGAACTTGCTGGGGTCGGCGACAAGGAGCCCACAACCGGTGCGAACGGGTGGGCTCACCGAAGATTCTACGTCGAGTTTGGTACGGAGTTTAGTACGGGCCCGAAATGGCTGTCGACGTAAGTCCTTACACAGTAAGAATATCCCCGACAGGATTCGAACCTGTAACCTTCGGCGTTTGAGGCCAGTGGTTGTGGGAATATATGCTAGCCGCTCAGCGGAAATCAGACCAGCGTCAGCCATGGCTGGTCTGGATTGCCCGAATGAGCAAAGCCCTGATGCATTCATGATTCCGTGAAATTCTATATGCATGCTTCTGAGGTACCACACTTGGGTGCGTGGAGTAAAGTTCTATCTAGCAAATAACTGAAATGCTTGCTGGAGGTCATCCGCCCATGACGGCGATTGTGGCAATGTCTTGCGATATTGCCCGAAAATGGCAGCCGGGAAAGTGGCGTAGAGCGTTCGGCCAAATCAAGGGCGGGAACAAGCGAAAGCCAAATTAAAAAAGCGATTGCTGCTGCACCTTTGGTGGCCAGAAAACACCGAGGACTAGCCAGGTGTTGTACGGGAACTTGGTGCCCATGTAGAAACGCGTGTCGCGAGAGGGATGGCACAGCTCATCTAAGAACTTTGCCTTCACACTCTCGGCTGCTTTCTCGTCGGAACCAAGTCGAGCTGCTTCGTTAAGAAAGAGCACGCCCAGCTCCCAATCCTCGCACATCGCCGTATGTGGTTTGTCGCTATTTTCGCATTCAAAGACGTAGTGAAACGAATAGGGCAATTTGCGAAGCGGCTTTTGCGGTGGGCCAAACAACGTGAGCTGCTGAAACAAAGCCTGCCATTCTGGCTTCCAGTCGGGGCTTTTGGCTTCACGAATTTCCAGATCAATGACACGACGTGGGCGAACGATTCCCAGAGATTCTTTTTCTGAGTCAAAGCGTTCCTTGAGTTGGTTGACTGTGAAGTGCGGCAGCTTGTCGATAATGGCTCGCCGTGCGGCCCAATCGTTTTTTGTCGATAGCCGCTCACCGAGAATCGTTATCGAATCGAGTTTTGGCCGACGGCTTTCTTTTCGATTGTCGTTCCCATGGCCATGGGGTTCCAAGTCGACTTCGATCCACTGATACTTGCGAAACTGTTGCTCAGGCGGGCGGTAGCGGTGATCGACTGGATAGAGACGTACCCACTCGCCAGCCTCGGTCACCCCAGCCGTGCAGACCAACTCCTGGTATCCCTTCGAGGGATGCGGATAAGTCATGACCGTGATCAGAATCTTCGTGCGTTGCATTCCTAGTTCGGTCGAAGGTGGACAACCGGAAGGTTTGTCGCTGCTGCGACCTTCTTGGCCAGATGACTGCGATGGCAACAACACGGTTCAGCTTCCATGCAAACGAGAACGCTCGGCTTTTCCATTGCTAATTGAGCAACGGCTGCGACGGCATCCTTCTGCTCGGTGAGAGTCCGTCGCTCGTATTCCTGAAAGAGTTCCTGGCGAGTTTCTGGACCACCCAAGTCCTGCCGCTTTTCCGACACGATGCCCAATTCAGGGAAGTGGATGTGTTCAATATCGAGGTTTCCCGTCAGCCGGGCCAGAGTGCTCTTGTGGAATCCATATCGCCTGGCGATCGGATTATTGCGTACATCCACGAGACGCTGGATTCCATTTTGGACGAGCATGTCGAGGAAGGCATCAGCAGAGAGTCCCTCGTAGCCGGCAGTGTAGACAGCCGGATCAGCGGTGGGCTGTTTGGCGAGCTTCTTAATCTCGCTGTTGTAAGTGTACTTGGGATAGCGATCGTAAACATAGTCAATCAGACTACTAAGTCGTTGCTTTCCAAACTTCTGTACGATCGCTTGTGCGTCTCCGGCGGTTGTGCGGTCGGGTGCTTTGAAATCAGCATGATCGGTTAGCTGCCATGCCTGCGACTTCCCAGTTCCCACGGTGGCGATGAAGCCTTGGTTCTCGAGTTTGCCAGCTTCTTGGTAGAGACAGAATGAGAAGGGGCCAAACCGATAGGGAACAAAGTCATAGAATGCTGACCCTCCCTGAGACGCGAAATCGTGGCGGAGGAGAAAACTCCATTTCGTCAGTTCGGTCTTTAGCACTGGTCGGTCAGCGATCCGAAGCAGATAGAGCAGTGTTTTTTGGCGGTTAAGCATATGTCCTCCTGATTGCATTGTATCGGCACTTGGCCAGGCTGGACAACAGATATCGACAGTCGGCATCGATCCGCGTGACCTTGTGGAAGAGGTTATTGCAGATCCAAATGTGCAGCGAAGCACGCTACCTGTCGGGCAAGAATCCCCAAGAATAAGGGGATAAATGTGATTCGACGAACTTCAGGGCGAATGCACTGGCCATCAACCTAGATGTACGTTGTTTTGGATTCGCAGCCGCACTTGTTTCTGGACCTTGGCCACCGAGACTTGTCCGTGTGGATCTTGGCCACTTGCTAGAGCGGCACGCAGCTGTTCTTCGCTGCCTAGTTTGGATAGCTCGGTCTTGCCAGAAAGCTGGGCCTCGAAGTCGTTCCCTACGTTTCCCTGGGAGTCGACGAAGCCGCTGCGATCGTACGCTTGATGCAAGGCAGTCAGGAAAAAACGCTCCATGTCCTCGAACAGGCGTGCTTCGTCACGGAACTGATCGACGTGCAAGGCATGACCGTGGCCGAAGTCGCTCACACACTGGCGCGGAGCAAGGCCTGGGTGTCGATGCGTCGCAGCCTGTGGTCCGAGATGACCGAATCGCTGCGGAAGCAGTTGTTTGCCGGCAAGTTTCCCACCGTTCGGCGAACACGATCAAACTGCAGCGTTTGCTTCTCTGCCACCGTCGCGCCTCACCCGGAAGCGGGCGTGTCGAAGACACACGCATCTGCGGGAGCGTTCTCAAGGCTGGGAAGCCTGCGAAGCGGGGTCCCCAGCTGACCGCCTGTGGGCATGGCGAATATTGACATCAAACGGGCCATCTGCTATCCTTCCGGTAAAGGAATACAGTATGGCCAATTCACTCAATCTTTCTTTGACCGACGAACTCCGGGCGTTTATCGACCAGAATTCTGGCGACGGAACTCTCTACGCAACACCTAGCGAATTCGTTCGGGACATCATCCGGCGTCATAAGCTCCACCAGGAAGCAGCCAACGTTCGTGACGCCATCATTGAAGGCTACCAAGACGCTATTGCAGGCCGAATGGTCGCATTTGACGGCGACCTGAAAGGACTGCTGAAGAAGAAGTGAGCGCTCGCAAGTCCAAGCTATTCATTACCCAGAAAGCACTCCGAGACATCGCTGAGGTCGAGCAGTATTCGGCAAAAGAGTGGGGCAGGAAGGTCGCGAACAATTACCTGAGCGACATCGAATCCGCCTTGATACGAATCCAAGAGGACAGCGAACTTCTTCGGGCCGAAAGCGACCT
>JAGQPD010000283.1 GCA_020426865.1 Planctomycetales bacterium | reverse complement strand
GAATTGCCCGGGTTGATCGCCGCGTCGGTCTGAATCACTCCATCAATACGTCTGTCGGTACGGGACCGAATCTGACGATCCAGCCCGCTAATCACGCCCGTTGTCAGTGTCTGATCGAATCCGAACGGATTTCCAATCGCGAAAACAGACTGTCCCACCTGCAAGTCTTCCGAAGTTCCGACCGCGATTGCCGGCAGATCGTGGTCGGGAACTTCGATCTTGAGCACGGCCAGATCTTTGTCAGGAGCAACCCCTACGAGCTCGGCGTCATACGACTCCTGGTTGGACAACACGACTTTCGCTCGATTGGCATTTTCGATCACATGAAAATTCGTGACGATATGGCCCTTGTCATCCCAAATAAAACCCGACCCGGTCCCTGTCGGGATTTCGGTAGCGTCGAGCGAGAAACCGTTTCGGCGGACTGCCGAACTATTGATAAATACAACTGAGGGGGAACAGCGGCGAAAGAGGTCGATGGTGGACAGTTCCTCTTGCGACATGTTTCCACGTGGTGTGACGCGCCGAGGTGGCGCGTCCGGCGGGCTCACAACCGCTTCGCCCGGTTGCGCCGCTACGAATTCGACTTTTTCTTGAGCATCCCGTGGAAAGCTACCCGCCTTGGTTTGGAGATCATGCGACGCTGCGTGTGTATAGATGTAACGTCCGCTGAGAAAGGCAAGCAATCCGACGGCGACCAGCGGCAGCCAGTCTCGCGCCCCCCCCACGGCCCGGCGATTATCACGGGCGGAAGGCGGCGTATTGTCGGGCGTCATGGACTGGTGATTCTTCATCATGCACTTCCGCAATTTCATGAACACAGGCGATCAACAGGCGCCGTGTCAGTTAGTCGAAATACTTGTTGGCTGTGGTTCTTGTTGGCTGAGGCAATGCAAGCTCCCCAGTCCCACGACCAGTAAATCCGCTGGAACTCCGATCACACAATAATCTGGCAACGTTTGGGAAAATATTTTCAGGGCCGAATCATCGGTACGTTGACCAAAAATCGGGACCAGAAGGGCGCCATTGGCCATCACAAAGTTGGCGTAGCTGGCAGGAACCATTTGCAGCCCGCCCGGTCCCCATCGATCCGGAGGATAATCATAGCTTATCGGTTCCGGGACCGGCAAAGCTATTCTACGCAGTGGCTGGCCATCTTGGTCGCGCGTCTGGCCCAGCGCGTCCCAATTTCGCTCCAACACAGCGAAATCTGGATGTTCGGGGGCTGCCCGCGGCGCTAAGACAGTTTGGGGATCGACAAATCGCGCCACATCATCAATATGTCCATCGGTGTCATCTCCTTCGATACCCCCTGGCAGCCAGATCACATGCCTGGTCCCGAGTGCACGGTGCAATTCGGCCTCGATTTCCTTGATCGACATCGCTGGATTTCGGTTTTCGTTGAGCAAGCACTGCCGGGTCGTCATGACCGTCCCACATCCATTGACATCGATCGACCCTCCTTCCAGCACCATCGAGTGCGTGCAGCATGGCAGGTCCAGATGTTGGGCGATCTGCCGTGGCACCTCGTTGTCGAGGTTACGTGTTTCATACTTGCCTCCCCAGCCGTTGAATTGAAAATCATGGCAGGCGATTTGGCCTTCGTCATTAATGACAAATATGGGTCCGTAGTCGCGAATCCAAGAATCGTTCGTGGCGATCCCCAACTGTGGCGTCGTCGCGACCTCCAGATACATCCCTGCAATCCGCATGAACTCAGCAAATTGCTCTTGTGCTCCCTCAAGGC
>JAGQPD010000282.1 GCA_020426865.1 Planctomycetales bacterium | reverse complement strand
AGGTTTTTGGTAATGAGAGGCCGCCGAGCGATTGCGACACGCTTAGCGATTATGGAGCGCAGAGGGATTGTAGACCGCAGAGGGATTGTGGACCGCTGAGGTCGCGGAGAGCGCAGAGGGTTTGTGAGCGGCGGGGAACGCAGCGTTTTCTTCGTTGCTCAATAGGGCAAAGTCAGAATATTTCCCCGTCCCGCGTTGTTTTCCGTAACCGGAACGGGCAACCGTGGGCGACATTCGTGTCGAGGGCCAGTGTTACCTATTCGCTCAACCCGCTTGGGCCATAGATGTAGGTTGTGATCCCGATCTTGTCGAGCTTCTCGCCGTCTTCGCGATACGCGACGGTCAGTGTGTGCTCGCCGGCGGCAAGTTCGGCGTTGAGCAACTCGACCCATTCCCAACCGGTCGTGCGCAGACCGTTGGCTTGCACAAAGTTGCCGTCGTCGATCTTGATCCAAAACGAGTCGTCATCCGCCGAGGCGCAATGCGCACGGGCAAACAGATAGTACTTCGCGTTCCTGCTCACCGTAAACGAAACCGTCAATGTCCCCTCGGCGGACATCGGTGCTGCATTGGGACTGTTGAGCCCTGCGCGAATTGTGACGTAGCCATCGTTGGATGCCCGCGGGTCGTTTTCAACAATCCAGTCCGTACCGCGCTCCGCATCTTCAGCTTCGTAGTATGTCGTCTCAATGTCATCACGGTTGGGATCGGGGAATGTCGATGTGCCGGTAAGCCATCCATCGTACCAGTGCACATATTCGACGTTTTCGAACGGATGCGTCGTCACGGACGTGTTGACATCTTGTTTGTCCAAGAGAAACTTATCGACAAACGCTTCGACTTCCGGCATCTGAACGTCCGGAAGTCGACAGTGAGGATGGCGACCTACGATCGAGAAGCCGAATCGATCGGGTACGCCAAACGCCTTCCATACTTCGTGTGCTGCCCGGCAGGAGACATAACCGGACTGCTCGGCAAGCCATTCGTAGTCGGGATTTCCCAGGACGATTAATGCGCGCGGGGCGACCATCGCCATCAATTCGTGATGGTCGTGTGGAAGTTTGGCAACGGAGTTGGAGAAACGGAACATGTCTTCGATAAACCAGGCACTGCTGGTGTTGCCGAGTGTCTCGACATTCCCTAGCGTTTCGGAGACGCGCCACGCGGCGGCTCCGCCGCCCCCCGGTTCCTGAGCAATCGTCAGCGCGATCCGCTCGTCGAAGGCACCGGCGAAGAGTGCCATTTTTCCGGCAAACGAACAACCCGTTACTGCCAGGTGCTTCCGATCGATCGGCAATTCGTCCTGCACAAGTTCGAGACCGTCGATCAGTCGACTGACTCCCCACGACCACGCGCTGTAAGCTCCGATGTACTTCAATTCGGGATAGAGTCGATTAATGGGCTCGCGCCCCCTCCGCTGCGTATGGGCCATCACCTGTCCAAAATTAAACGGAATCCTGGCAATCTTTCGGCTGGCGAAAATCTCCGGGGGAAGGCTGCCGTTGCCTCCTCCCATTCCAATCACCGCCGGGAACGGGCCGTCCCCCTCAGGCAACACGATCCGCGAAGTGAGTGTCAACGATTCGCCATTGACGGTGACATTTACAGTAAGCGTCCCATCGGCATAGCTGGCTTCGATATCCTCTGGGCGAACCGGCTTCTCGCCAATCTCGTAATGTTCAATCTCGGCCTTGATCTCCGCCCGCCGACGGGACCAGTCGCCAAATTGCGTCGAACGTCCGCTGCCATCCGACCACGTGAAAGGGTCCGTCAATGGGCGGACGATCGGAAGATCATCGTACGACGGCAACGCCGGTTTCGCGTATCTCGCCCCAGTGTGCTCCACCGGATAGACCAAGGGAATTTCCTGTGCGAATGCCGCGAACGACAACCACATGGTTCCCAACAACACCGTCGCCGACCGGAGCGCCATCATGCCTCATCCTCCGTTGGTATCTTGCCGAAAGTCCCCCAGCTGTCCAGAGAGTCCCCCAGCTGTCCCCAGCTGCGCGAAAGTCACCCAGCTGTCCCCAGCTGGTCCGCGACGTTATCCAGCTAGTCCGTGATGTTTTGCGGTAGACCGCAATACGGCTGGGACAGCCGAGTAACATTTTGATCGAGCATAACGTATGCAATGGGCTCGGGCAAGCAACAAGGAGAAGGAGGAGCAGGGTCGCATTGCCCTACGGCAACGGATATCATGGATGGTCATGAAGGTCCTGATCGTAGCACTCCCTGGATATCAATTCATGCTCGTCGCGATGGGAGTCGGTGCGATAATTTTGGCGTCGATCTCGGACGTAACGAATAGCGCAGCTGCGACAACGACGGTTGACGAATTGATTCGACGGCTTGACAGCGCTTCGTTCATTGAACGGGAAGATGCGTCAAGGCAGCTTCAGCAATGCGGAGCGGAGGCGATGGAGCCGTTGGCGAACGCTGCCGTGGGGCCGAGTCGCGAGGTGGCGACGCGGGCGTTGATCATTTTGCAGGTCCTGGCGGGCAATGACGATATTTCGGTAGCCGCACTGGCCGCTGCGGCGCTTCGTCGGGTGGCGGACGATCCTGCAACGTGTTTGCCGCTGTTGGCCAAACGAATATGCTCGAAGTGCGAAGTCCGGCTGCGGGAACGCTATGTCCGGCGGTTCGCCCGCCTTGGCGCCGTCGTCAGTATGGACCACTCGAACAACGTCAGAATCCGTTTCAATAAGGTGTGGAGAGGGACCGACGACGACCTCCAAGAGTTATTTGAGCTGTTTCCGCCAGTGTCCGTCAACATTGAAGAATCGAGCATGGGCGATAACGTTGTCGAGTTGCTGGCTGACGCGACGACATTGCAGGACGTCTATTTGGGGCAATCTCAGGCAACGGGCAAGGGACTGGCGGAAGTGTGTCGCTTGCCCCGGCTGCGATATCTTTCGCTACGCGGCCTCCGGCTTCGCGAAGACGCATTCGCTGCGTTGGCGACGGCAACGTCGGTTCAAATGCTGGGGTTAGACGAAACCAATATCACGGACGCTCAGTTGGAGCATTGCGGACATCTGCCTAACTTGAACACGCTGTGGTTGAACTCCACGGCAGTCAGTGACGAAGGATTGAAGCATTTGGCGGAGTTACCGAAGCTGGAAAAATTGTACCTTACCCGCTTGAAGCTTGCCGGTCCTGGTCTTGAGGCGTTGAAGGACGTCGTCTCGCTGCGTTATCTGTCGCTTCAGGAAGTGCCGCTGAGCGACTCGCAGGCGTCGTCGCTTGTGCATCTCAAACAGCTCACGACGTTAGGCCTGGACCAAACCAAAATCTCTGACGAAGGTCTTGGCTTCGTGGCACAACTGAACAACCTCGAAACGTTGTGGCTCGACGGGACTAAAGTCTCCGATGCGTCGTGCGATGAGATTGCCAAGTTGACGAAGCTGAAGAAACTTTATTTGCGTCAAACCAAGATCAGCACGGACGGAAAGCGGAAGATTGCCGATGCAATCAAGACCTGCCGTATTTATTATCCCAATTCCGATTCGACAGGCGATGCGATGCCGCAGGAATAGTCTTGATCGTCTCCGCGACCCGCGAGATCGGGCGCGCCCCTATCGATTGGGCATCGTCGTTTCGCGAAACTCGCGACTCGAAAACATGACGAACCCGGGAAAGAAATTCTCCATGGAGGTGCTTTCTCGAAACACCGATTTATTGACGCCTGTTCGCCATAAGAAAAATGATCCGTGTTCAATCGTCGTTCCGGTAATTTCCGAGTAAGGCACTTGCTCGGGAGCTTTTCGGCCGACAAACCCTGTTGGGTGGTATTCGAGATGATCGGGATGGAACGTCGCATTCTTGGTCCACGTCACAGCCTGGCCGTTTTGGAATTGTTGCAGCATCCGATACCCGACAACGGTGGCGACATGATCGCGAAGTGATTCGAATTCCGTGATATCTTTGGCGTTGGTGGAATATTTCAGCGGCTTTCCCTCAGCGGGCATGAACGACATCGAGACGTTCGTGCCCGTGTACACGCCGTTGTAGTACATACGCACCGAGTGGTACGTAAATGTCGCAATATCGCTGTAGCGAATCTCCTGTGAGCCGTATGCCGTCTGATAGAATAGGCCATGTGCGTGGCAGCGGAGAGCGTTTTTGCGAGTTGTTGCTGCGGCGATTACCAATGCCAGGCCAATGGCACCGGCGATCCAGGCAGCCAGCCATTGCTGGGTGGCGGCGCAACCGGCGGCGCCGACCAGAAACGCCAATCCCACGACCGAGACGATAAGGAATTGCGTTTTTGTGGTTTCCTTCGCGAAAAGAATTCGCCCCAAACCCTGCGGCTCGGAATCGTCGGATCGTGGCCGATCTTTCAGGTGTTCGTAGAGTAAGCGGTGGAGCACGAATACGTTCTTATCGTCCATGCCCAACTCTACCGTGGGCTCGTCGCGTCCCTGACACCAGAGACAAAGGTTGTTTCGCAGGACATCAATGGCGGTCAACTGGGACAGAGGGAGCTCGCGTTGGTCACCTGCCTTGTTAATTGACAGACGTTGGTTGCCGAACGACCAACCCTTGCCGTCAAGTTGGCCGCCGCTGCGAGTGGACTCCTCGCAACGCCGAAGCAGTGATTCTGATATTCGGTGCAGCAACTCACCGACTGGGTCGACGTCGCCGCCCCAGTATTTACTATTGAGACGAATCGGATCGGGGTCGTCGGCTACCCAAATTCCGCCTTTGCGGATTACCGAGATCTTGGATGGATTGCTAAAATCTCGATCGATGAGCCAGGCGAACCCGTTGACGTCTTCATCGTAGTAGCCACGACTGCCACGTCGGTCGGTGACGTTGAAGCCATCGCCCGTATCCAACAGGTAGGTGCGC
>JAGQPD010000281.1 GCA_020426865.1 Planctomycetales bacterium | reverse complement strand
TGAAACACCTTTTCTGCGTCTTGTGCCGGCGAGGCACCGATACAGAAGCGATTTTGAAAAGCGCCGTATTCCTTCGTTAACGATCGCTTCCACATTTCTTTCCCGTCGTGATCCAGACAAACCAAGTCGCCGCTTTCGAAGAAACAGATCAGCCGATCATCGTCGACAACCGGCGTTGGTGCCGCCCGGCTCACGTACGTGCTCGATTCCACTTGCTCGGAACTATCCAACGAGTATCGCCATTTCTCACTGCCCGTCGCAATGTCGATCGCAACGACCGTGCTCTTTTCTTTCATCTTCCCTTCGACGCACGTCACGTACGCGACACCACCATGAACCACCGGCGTCGATTGACCGTAGCCCGGCAACGCCGCCTGCCAACGGATGTTCGAGCTGGGCGACCACTCGACCGGTATCGCCGGGCCATCGGCCTGCGAGGCATCGCCAGCCAAAAAGCCTGGCCACTGACTTGTCGATGTAACCAATAGGGATAGTGTCAGAATCGTGGTCGTGAACATCAGGATCTCCTAAGCTTTGTCAATCATCCTAGCGCCAACGTGGCATCGCCAGTCAAAACGCGATTATCGCCACGTCGCCATGGGACGATCAACTCTAAACGACAGGTCTCCGCAAACAGTATAACGAATCGGTCCAGGAAAAGGGGGCGGTGATCGCGACAAGGCGGCCATCGCGAAAAAACTAGCGAAGTGCATCCAGGGGGCGAACAAGCACGGCGTAGCAGGATGGCAGGAAACCACCCAATAATCCCATCATCACACTCAAAAACATTCCAGCGCCGACGATCCCCAAGTCCACCACGAGTCTCAAAACCACAAATTTCCCGCCCCCAGGTCCACTGCTGACAATGCTAGTGGCGGTCCACCCGTTGGCGAGATATCCCAGGGCGCACCCAATGGCCCCACCGAGGACGGCAATCATCAATGATTCGGCCAGGAACGCAATCAATATTCGCCACTGCGAGAACCCCAAGAGTCGCAGCACGCCAATATCGCGGACCCGTTGGCTGATTGCCGCGAACATCGTATTCATCACGCCAAAGATCCCACCGATCGCCATCACGATGGCCACGAAGATAATCCCCACCAAGAATTGCCGATTCGTTTCGCCCAGCGATCGAAAATATTCAGGTTCCGTGTACGCCTGCAGCGACGCCTTGGTGTATTGTGTATTGAAGAACTCTGCGAGCCTTCCCGCGGCTTCAGCATCGTCTGCCTTCAGCACCAGCGATGTGTACGTCTCCTTGCCAAACAACGGGCCGATGACCGAGCGTTTCGCCCATACTTCGGAATCAAATGTCGAACCGGCACTCTGGGCAACCCCCACGATTACCAACCGTCGCGTGTCCATCGCGACGAGATCCCCGACATCCAATCGCTCCACGTTTTTCGCCGATGCCAACTGTTGCTCCGAGCGATCTCGGCCCAGCTCGCGAGCGATCCCTTCACCCACGACCACTTCGATCGCAGACGCCGATGTGTTATCTCCATCGACGCGTTGAACTCCGGCGTCGGAAAACCATGCTCCTCCATCGTAAAGAGTCACCGCATGTACCTTGGCCGACACCGCTGGGTCATCGACCCCGCGCAGTTGCAGGAATCGTCTCCGCGGACGACCGGGCGGGGGATCGGCAATCGGCTGATTGATCACCACATATGTTTCTTTACTGCACAACGGTGTCTCACCATTGCGTGCCACCCCCGTCTGACGCTCAATATCCCCCACATCGGAAAAACCGAGGTTACTGAAACTCTCGTCTGTCGATCCTTCCGACAACACAATCACGTTGTCCGGCTGACCACTTGATTCCGTCAATGCGTACATTCCATTGACAAACGCCAACATGACCGTCAGCAACGCAACCACCAAGGTAAAGGCAAGGCTTGTCAGCAGCGTCGTCCGCCATCGAACCAACAGATTCCGCATCACATATTTAATGGGAATGCGACTGAGCCACGCCGCCAGAACGGCGACGGCCAGAACCGCAAGCGTCATCAACAGGAACCGATTCGAGTGCATTGCGTCAACCGTTGCTCAACTATCCTACCTTGGAAAACACATCCACCACGCGAACCGACCGTGTCGACCATGCCGGCACGATACTGCCCAAAAACGAGGTCGCCAAACCAATGGCCAGTCCCCACCAAAGCGCATCGTTTGGAATAAAAAACACGCCAAAGAAGGCAATCGGGAATTTCACGCCTCCCATCGCGTTGTTGACCAGCACATATGTCGCGATGGAACTGATCGCCCCCGACACGGCGCCCAGCAGCAATGCCTCGCCGAGAACCAGCAGCAATATTTGATTGGGACGATACCCAAGCACTTTCATCACGGCCATCTCCGTGCGGCGTTCTCGGACACTGATCCTGATGGCATTGGAGATTACCATCGCGAGGGTCACCAGAATGGCCGGGGCCAGCAACCATCGCATGCCCCAGATTAGGTCGCGATATGCCTGCAAGAATGTCGAAACGCCGCTCGACGCCGTCTCCACTTTCACGGATGGACTGGTATAAAGCGGCGACTCGGCGATTTGTCTGCCAATCGTTTCGTAGGCCGACCGATCGGGCACTCGCAGCCACACCAGATTCAAGCATTTATCAGCTAGCGGGTGCTTCTTCCCACTGTGTGAAGTTGGATAAGCATCGAGCGCCGCGAGTAGATATTCGACATTCATCGCCGCACTGTTGTCATAACGTCCCACAGGAAAAGTGCCGACAATTTCGAATTCCAAGTTAATGTCTTTGTAATTCAGGCCGTATAATGTAATTCGATCTCCAACGCGCCGGTCGATCGCCGCCAAACGGTCCTCACCCAAGATCAGGCCTTGCCGGTTGCTCGCCAGCTTGTCCACCACCTTGCCAAACCGTTCTTTCTGATCCGCCGGCAGTGAATCGAGTTCGTCCATCATCGTCAATAGCTTTTGCGGTTGCAGCGCGAAGGCGAATAAACTGTTGTCGAACGTACGAGTTTTCGGATCGAGTGAACCGCCGAAAAACGACCAGGTCATCGAATCCTCGGGACGCAAATCATCGGGCTCCCGCGACGCTCCCTCGCTAAGGCTGGTGGCATATGAGTATGGCATCTGGCTGGGCAACGTCCACCGCTCGCTGACAATCGCCTTCAGGTTCGAGGCCTTTTCTTCCGTCGCGGCGTCAAGAAACGATAAGATCGACCAGATTAGTGTCACCACTGGCACCAAGATCATGATGCCCAATGCCGTCAATCCAGAGCGAATCGGATTGCGCCGAAGATTCTTCACGATCAAGCGAATCGTATGCATGGCTCACCCCGCCTCGTAGAGACTCATGTCTGGCTCAGTTACCAGCACACCCTTGTCCAAGTGCAACGTGCGATGAGCTCGCCGAGCGGCTCGCAGGTCATGCGTGACCATGATGATTGTCTTGTGCAACGACGTGTTGAGTTCCGCCATCAAATCAAGGATCTCCGTTGCCGATTTGGCGTCCAGGTCCCCCGTCGGTTCGTCGGCCACCAGTAACGACGGATCCGTCACGATCGCCCGTGCAATGCCCACGCGCTGCTGCTGTCCGCCTGATAGCTGGCCCGGGCGATGCCGCACCCGTTCGGTAAGACCGACCAGATCCAGTGCGGTCATCACCTGCTCACGCCTCGCCCGCGCCGACAACGGCAATAGCAACAACGGCAACTCGACGTTCTCGAACGCCGTCAATACGGGCAGCAGATGATAGAACTGAAAGATGAATCCGACGTGACGTGTTCGCCATGCGGCCAATTGCGTTTCATTCATTCCCGATACTTTGTCCCCCGCGACAAAGATCTCACCTTGATCGGGCCGGTCCAAACCCGCAATAAGATTCAACAACGTCGTCTTGCCCGATCCACTCGGCCCCATCAGTGCCAAGAATTCACCCGGCGGCACCTCCAGACTCAAGCCCCCCAACACATCGACTCGCTCGTTGCCGCGTCGAAACGATCGATGCGCATTCCTTACCAATACAATCGGGTCGTGGGCATTCACGATTGGGTTTCCATCATCGAGGTTCACGGGCGCCGTCGGCCCTTAGGGCGATCCAAAGAAAGTGACCAACGCGCTCATCTCTGGCTTAAGATATACACCTTCTTCGTCCGCCGGGACAGTCACCTTCACTCGCACCGGCACCGCCCCCTTGGCTCGGTCCGCTATCGGCATCAGCCGCGAAACGCCGCCGGCGTAACGGCGTTGTGGAAATGCATCGGATTGCACTTCGCACCGCTGCCCTACAAACACCTTGGCCACGTCGCGCTCCTGGATGTTCAGTTCAACCTCCAGGTCCGACAAATCCGCAAGCTGGCAGATGCTGAACGATCCGTTAAATGCGACCGGATTGACCAGGTTGCCTTCTTCGGCGTTCTTCTCCAGTACGGTCCCCGAGATCGGTGCCTTGATCGTGCAATTGTCGAGCTGCCACTGTGCCCGAGCGAGTTCCGCCTTTGCTTGATCCACCGCGGCTTCAGCGGCCTTGATTCGTTCTGGGCGCGGCCCTTCGCGGATCATATCGAGCGCGAATTTCAACCGTTCGATTCGCCGTAGCGACATGCGGTACGCGCTCTCGGCCTGGTCATACTCCAGTTTCGATGACGCTCCCTGACGCGACAGCTGACGAATCCGTTCGTACTCGGCCTCGAGCTGCGGTTGCTGCGCCTCGGCTTCACGCAATTCCGCCTCCGCCTGCTTGATCTCCTGCGGACGCGATCCGCGCTGCAACTCCAACAACTCCTGTTCCGCTCTCGCCAGTGACGCTTCCGCCGCCGCAACCGTCGAGGCATATTCGGTCGGGTCCACCTTGGCCAACACATCTCCTTCCGAAACGCGTTGTCCCTCTTCAATATTTAATTGGATCAGTCGACCATTGACCTGCGGACTTACCAGGATCTTCCGCCGAGGGATGATGTATCCTTTCGACTCCAACGCAATGTCGCTGTCACTCAAATGCTTGGCGGACGCATCCCCGGAACCGACCGGTGTCGATCGTTGGGAACCAGCCGAATCCGTCGTGTTTGCTGGCGGAATTCCCGACGTGCGCGAATCGTCGGCCAGGTTCGGCGAACTGGAACTAGCGGTGCTACGCGGCGGACCTTGCATGCGGTCGTACAACAACCAACCGGTCACGAGCGTCAACACGACGCAGAGCGTCCAAGGAAGCCATGCCGTCTTCTTGCGATGCCCATTCTTTACGTCCTCGGGCAGACGTAGCGATCGAACTCGGTCACCCAAGCTGGCAGAACTCTCTTGCGGTTTGATCGATGAAGACGTTTTCACAGCGCGCCTTTTCAGGGAACCATCGGCAAACAAAGTCCCACGGCTGTCCCCAGCCGTAAAGCTACCAAGCTGTCTCCAGCCTACTTTCGCACCACGGCACCTCGAAGCCAAACAACCGGCCAAACCTCAATTCTTCATCGAATCGACCCAGATCAACCGGGTCCTGACAGAGGCAATCCTGACAGAGGCAATCCGCATCCGCATGGCGAAACAATAGTATAGTCGCCGGCTTTAAAATGACGAGTGACGAGGGGCCCGAGCCAAGACGACCTGCGCCGCCGCGCCCGCTCAGCGAATCTCGCCGCGGCCGCCTCCAAAGCGTTTCTGGGCAGCGTCGGCGAATGCGGTGCCCGCCGCGTCGAGTGCGTCGAGCAGATCGGTCGAATTTTTTCCGAACGATTCCCGAGCGGCCGCGATTACGGTCCGGCACTCGTTGGTGTCCATAAACCGTGCCGCTTCTAGCAACTGGGCCTCGGCTTCCGGCTCAATTGCCAGGAACCCGTGCTTGTCCGCATGGATCAGTTGTCCGGGTTGGACCTTCCGGCCAAACACCTCGACCTCGCACCCCCACCGGACGGGCATTGCATGGGCGTGCCCGACGCACAAACGACGCGCAATCGCTTTAAAACCGGCGTTGGTCATTTCGTCGAGATCTCGTACGGCGCCATCCGTGATTGTGCCGACACATCCTAATGCTCGGTGCGTGTTGGCGTTGACTTCACCCCAAAGTGACCCGATGACTTGCGGCTTATCGAGGTCTTGGACGACTACGATCTTGGGCCCGGGAATCTCGGCGACATAACGGCGATATTCACTGGCGGCGTTGCGATGTCGTTTGTGAGCGGCCGACGACGGTTCGATCACGCACGTTACAGCGTATCCAACCATCGGCCCCATCTGTGGCATAAAATCGCGAGTCTCCTCGATATTGAATCCACTTGCCGCCGGATCGCGCTGCGTGATCTGTTCCCAACCATTGTAGATCGTCGGTGTATTCCAGCGTTTCAGCTGTAACAACTCATGGTGTGATAACATTTTAGTGGTTGCCCCTGTCGCTTACGAGTTCCTGGTTTCACGGACCCAACTCGGGATGTTACATTAGAACGCTCCCTCGACCAAGCAACAATGGTACTAACATCATCGGTTGATTCGAGTGCGAGCACGAGCCCACCTGCGGTGATCACGTCGAGGTGCCCTCGACCGCCTTCCCTCGACCGCCTTCCTTGATCCATCGTGTCGTGCGGAGATTTCGATTGACCTGTGGGCAAATCGCGGACGCACCGTCGATGTGGCTGGCCGCAACCGTTCATCGATCAGGTCCGGCCTGCCAGTCGGTTCGCGCAAGCGCAAGTGTGTCCGTGGTTTTTGGAGGGAGCAGAGTGGCTATAGTCAGCGCTTGAGAAGCTGGTCGAGAATCTTGGTTAGCTTAACAGCGCCTTCGCCGTTGAGATGATCGGCGTCGCGGAAGTCGTCCTCCGCGAAGACGGGTGAATGCAGCAGATTGACGTAGTCTATATGTTCGTTTTCTTTTGCGAGACCCTCACAAGTACGAACGACTCGCTTCAATTGGCTATTACAAAGCCGTTCGTGGTAACTCCTGCAGGCAGGGGGCGTGAACAAGAGCAGTCTGACGCCGTGATGTCGACATATCTCAACAATGCGTGACAAATAGTACTCGTTCGCCACGGACGCGGACCGGTCGTCGTTCGTATGTCTGTCTGCGGCCGCAATCCCAGTTTTCTCGAGATCCAGTTGTGGAGCATTCGTGTAGGAAAGCCCAAAGCCCTCTGGCGAGCAGGTTACGTGGTCCATTCCGCTGGAATAGTAATTACCCACCGACCTTACCAAGCGCCGCACCGGAGAATTTGCCGTTTCCAAATGATCCTTTAGTTGTAGTCCAAATTCCCGGTATCCGTAATAGATTACGTAGTTCTTTGTACGCCGGCCTTCATTCACGTGCTCCAATTCACTAGTGATCGAAAAATATGATACCGGCAGACAGACGCAGTCTAAATCTGGCATGTTGCCCACGTACTTGTCCAAAATGAATAGATCAAACTTCAGCGTCTGGGACACATGTGCGGCATTGAAGGCGGGCCGACTAAACTGCTCGGGATCTACCCCGTACAAGCTGTGCGAACTGCCGAGCACCAGAATGCGGACGGAACGGCAGTGGTGATCAAGGAAGTGACGCTTATACGAATAGTTGTTTGGTATCTGCCTGACGAGTATCTCGAGGCCCATGAATAGACACAACAGCGGAGCGGCAAACGCCAGCAATTTAACGACAAACTGCTTCAATCGAGACAGCTCCTAAAATTGGAAATAGATGAAACTCTCACGTGGTCCGCCGAAGGCGAGCACCAAGACAACCAGGGCGTAATAGAAACCCCAGCGGACGCCAACCGGCAATCTCATGTGGCGGAAATCGAGTGCATGGTGACGTTCTCTTTGAAGCCATTCCCACGACACAAAAAGCAGGATCGCCATGATGAGTTTCTTGGGAAATACTTCTGGAACCGAGAAAAGACTTGAGTCGAAAATACCGCATATGTACCGAATCGCGTGCGAGACGCTTTCAGCGCGGAAAACGATCCAGGCTAGGGTCGTGACGAAAAATGTCGCGATGATCTGACATAGGTCCCTGAACGGAGGAAAGAATGCTCCTTTCGCGACAGTGTCGAGGTGGGTCCGATTGATTCCCAGTAAGATGAGTGGAAGGAACAGGATGGCGTTGATAAGTCCCCACAGGACGAAGGTCCAATTGGCTCCATGCCAAAGTCCGCTAATGAGAAAGACAAGGAATACGTTTCGGATCGTTCGGCACGTACCTCCTTGGCTACCGCCCAGGGGGACGTAGACATAATCTCGAAACCAGGTGGAAAGTGATATGTGCCACCTTCGCCAAAACTCGGCAATGTCCCTCGAAAAATACGGGTAGGCGAAATTGCGCATCAGGTTGAAACCGAATAGGCGAGAAGCGCCAATGGCCGCATCGGAATACCCAGAGAAGTCGCCGTAGATTTGAAAGGAAAACAACAGGGCACCCAAGAGTAACGTGCTGCCCGCATAACTCTCGTGGTTTGCGAATACGTCGTTCACATATCTCGCGCAATTGTCTGCAATCACCATTTTTTTGAAAAGTCCCCATAGCATTTGGCGCAAGCCATCAATGGCCTGCTCTTGCTGGAAGACTCTTTCATGACAGAACTGCGGCAACAAGTTCGTCGCTCGTTCGATGGGACCTGCAACCAACTGCGGGAAAAAGCTCACGAATGCAAAGAAGGCCACAATGTCACTGGTCGCTTTTATTTGACCACGATAAACATCAATGGAATAGCTGAGTGTCTGAAAGGTATAAAAACTGATCCCCACGGGAAGCACAATTTGGAGAGATCGCACACTGGGGCAGTAGCCGAGGATCGTGATCGATTGAGCGAAGCTATCGACAAAGAAGTTGAAGTACTTGAAGAACCCGAGCAGGCCAAGGTTGGCGACGATGCTTGTTAGTAGCAGCCACCGACGTCGAGTCCCACACGGTTCCCGACCCATCAAGACACCAACGACGTAGTCGACCGTGGAACTGACGACGATCAGGCCGAGAAACCGCCAGTCCCACCACGCATAGAATATATAGCTAGCAATCACCAGCAATAAGTTCTGGAGTTTTAGGTGTCGTGGCACGACAAACCAATAGAGTACAAAGACAATTGGCAGGAAGATCGCGAAATCGATGGAACTGAAAGTCATGCGACGATTGCGTGAACGGAACCGGAATTGTCGTGGAAGTTCAATATCCTTTTTTCTGCGTCAAGCAGCCAAACGAGCAAGCGGTTAAACAAGCGGCATGCGTGCTTGCCGGAAGGACGTAGTGGCCTCAGGCGTCACACTGACCCAGACGAACCGGTGCCTCGGCACCGCCAGCGAGACGCCTGCACCTATGTGACTAGCTTCCGGCAACAGGTCATGTATCCGATCAGTCCGTCAAGTGTCAATAGCGGATAGAAAGCGAGCCGGTTTTGGGGGATGAATCTTGCGGCTGGAAGTGTATCGCAAGCATTGCCAGCATCGGGCCGGCCTAGGTGGGTGTGGCCCCGCCGGAGGCCTTTGCGTTCGCTGGGGCTTGCCGTCGATTCGCTCGAGTCACGTGACTTGTTAACGACATTATTATTCGATGCTCCTTCGCGTGAGTCCCTCGGATCGTCGGTAGAATCCGCGCTGGTTGCTACCCAGGCGAACGGGAGCGACGTACAAAGAATCACTTTTGTTGGGGGCTATGGATCCTCTATGTATCAGTATGGGTAGCGAATTGTGGGTAGTGAGCCATGGTTTGTATCGATGGCAGTACCCATAGTCCATTGACTTCTGAGGCCGGTTTCGAGTAACGGTCGAGAAGTAGCTGCGATCACCCCCGCCGGGCGGATACTTTGTGGTTCGAGGTATTGGCCTGCCAACGGCTTGCCCAATATTTGGTGGTTCGAGGTATCACATTCGCTCCACATGACACCATCGTGCTCCACCCATATGGCCGCTATTGCAATGCCTTCAAGTTCGCCGGTGAGATCGACGTTCTCGAAGCGATCGCCGACGTTAAAGCCAAATACCAGATCGACGACGCATTTCTGGATGCGTTCACCGTCGTCCGACCGACCGGCCAAGCTGCCCACGAGCTGATCGGTAACTGGTCCGTAAGGGCTGTGAAAACCGCGTTGAGCGGGATACGTTGTTGCAGGTAATGCCCAATATTCCTCTCTTCAGTGATCCTGGTGCTTTATTCGATCGATCGCTTCTTCTGCCGCCGTTCGTACTTCACTCCGCGTAGAATTGGCGGTGCGTTCGAGAAGTGGCAGTGCTTCCCTCTGCCCGATCGCCCCAATTGCCTCGACGACGGCGGGAACGAACTCCCATTCGTTCGAATGGCTTATCGCCTGTTCCAGCTGTGGAAGGGCGTCATGGGCCAGAGGGCCAAGGTCTCGCAGCACACGGACCGCTCCCACGGGTGCGTCAAAGTCGCCACCCATCTGCCAATGCCGGTGAGATCGATCGACGAGGAACTCTGCCAATTGAGGAACTGCAAACGCGGCACCAGGTCCCAGGCTGGTCAACGTCGCATAGAGCGGTCGACGTTGATCCTCATACCACGGCAGAATGCTAGCGACAGCTTCCTGACGAAGTGCGATGTCAGCTTGCGGGTCTCCGACAATAGCCAGCAGCGCGTCCTCAGCGTCGGATGTGAGCGTATGCCGACCATCATCACTGAGAAAGCGGCCAAACAGGCGCGCTGTCTCCACCTGCACGCGTCGATCGGGATGAGATAGCCCGTTGAGGTACACCGATTCCGCGTGCGAATACTGGACTTGCAGTTCAATGAATTTGTTTCGTGCGGCGACGAGCGCATCGGGATCACCTGCTTGCGCGGCGGCAAAAAACTCGTCGGCCCCGATTCGCGGCAGCTCGGCCGCCAGCCGAGCCAACTCGGCCGCTTCCCGGGCTCGTTGCAAAGGGACGCCGATATCGAGCCCGACCGTCGTTCCGGTCAGCGTCGTCACCACAAGGAATGATGAGAGGCTCCAACCGCGATCGGTCTGTGGTCCCACTTGCCGACGTTTCCATTTTTGCCGCAGGGCAACAATCAATACCAACACATGCAGGAGATAGACGAGGCCCACGAGGACGAGACCAAGCAGAATCAACAAGAGGACCCAACCGGGTGGTGCGCCGATCATCATAGGAGGAGTCCCCCACAGAATTTCGCGATAACCAACCAGATGATCGGCACGCTCACTACCAACGCATTGGGGATCCACGACCACGTTTTTTGTCGCGCGATGGAAAAAGCAAGCAACAGATGGAGTGTCCCCATGGTGAATGGGGGCAGGGGAAGAGGAATTACGAAATAGAGTGTGCGGTCTATTACGAATAGCCGTATAGTGCCAGCCAGCAGGCATACGGCACCAAGCACGACCTGCAGGATCACGAACGCCACGAGCGATCGGGGTAACTTGACGACCTCGTGCTTCGACTCAGCCATCTCAGTTGCGGATACCAATTCCGACATCTTAATTCGGCTCCGTTCTTGTCGTTTCACAATCGGGCTCAAGGTTCAGCGGTCGCTGTGGGCCGTACGTGTGAGCTCCATGAGTTGCCAGCCATCCTATGATACCAAGGCATACTATAACTTTCATGTGGACGTCAGCGCGACACTTGTCTCGGTGCATTTCGGCGTTACGATGATGGCATTCCGATTGAAAGCTTGATTTATCGATCAACTTGGGAGGCGTACGTGATAGCCGATGTCGACTGGCGATGGACGCCGTATGTTCATCTCGCGTATGCTTTGATCATGGGCGCCGCCCTGGTGACGTGTTCGCTGTTGTTGCGACGCACTCAGAAGTCGCTACCACTATCGCCCGTCGAGAAGCTTGGGATTGGCGTGGGTGCCTTTTGCGGTGCGATGATCGGTGCCAAGCTGCCGTTTCTGTTGTCGGACTGGAAGGGGATGCTCGATGGAACGGCCTGGCTGTCACACGGCAAGACCATCATGTGTGGCATTGTCGGTGGCTACTTTGGCGTGGAAATCGCGAAGTGGGTTCTGGATATTCGCGTCAAGACCGGCGATACGTTTGCGGCGCCCGTGGCGGTGGCGGTCGCAATTGGGCGCCTGGCTTGTTTTCAGGCGGGGTGTTGTTATGGCACGCCGACGACCCTGCCGTGGGGCGTTGTCTTTTCCACGGCCGTCGACGATCCAGCTATTCCTCGACATCCCACACAACTGTACGAATCGCTGTTTCATGCTGCCGCCGCGATTGTCCTTGTCGCGCTCGCGCGACGTGGTCGGTTTCGTGCACAGTTGATCAAGCTGTATTTGCTGAGCTATCTCGCTTATCGATTTGTCACGGAGTTCATCCGACCTGAGGCAAAACTAATGTTGGGTTTGACCGGCTATCAGTGGACCGCCGTGGCACTGGTGCCGCTGTTCGTTTGGCTCTGGTACCGTGACCAACGCCAGCTTCAATCGAGCGCGCCAGCGTCGACAGGCTGACGGGTGGATACATGATTCACGCAAGGGCATTGGGATCGATGCCAGATCAAATCGTAAATGTCGGTTCGACCATGTAATCGGAGCGAGTGATGCCAAAGTACTGGAGTACGGCCGGAGTGTATTCGAGGAAATTTACGCGATCGGATTGGGCCTTGGTTGTGGAGCTACCATAGATGATCAGCGAACCGTCGGGAACATGACGTCCGGAATGGTGGTCTTCGATCGGGAATTCAGTGAAGCCCAACTCGCGACAATTGAACTTGCGTTCGCCTACTCGAAACTCAGTCTTCTGGTGATCGAGTTCCACGGAGATTGTCAGTGCGGTGTCATTCAAGTTGATGCCCATATTGATTCCGTCCGCCTGCTGCTTGGCCTGTTGCAATTGATCGCGAACGTACTTCGCATCATCACTATTCGCGAACCGGATCGTATACTGCGGTACCATCGCCGCTTCGACCGTGTAAGTGGATGCGTCAGGGACGATCGCTGACACGAAAGTGCGAACATGATCCAGGCGGAAGCTGCGAGCGATCTTCAGGTCGACCCGTTCGGGCAATTTGTGATTCGGGCCCTGTCCCATACTGCTGGTGATCAGGAATGTCGCTTGGTGTTGTGAGCAATATCGCATCAGCTTGCCGATATAGCGGTCGAGCAGTTCCATTGCCACCATGATCTCGCGCCCAAACCGCTGGCACCATTCGGGACCGTACACTTGTACGTTGTAGTCTTCTGGGAACAAGGCATACCAATAGCGGTGCATGTTGGCGGCGACGTGGTTGGTGAAGAGCACTGCCAGTTCGGGGCGTTTTTGTTTGAGTTGCTTGAGAAAAATATCCGCGGTTAATGGGAACTGCAGCACGCGCAAACGCTCCCGACCAACTCGTTTGGCAGCGATTCCAGCGACAGTCTTCGCGCAGTACATATAAGTACTTGGACTGATGCCAGTCGAAGGCAGCGAGAACAGCAGGCGGCGCTTGTCAAATCTCGGGATGGGCGCGTTGGCAACGCGGCCGTTGCCCGCGGTCATTTTCAGGTTGAAGGCCTGAAAGGGCTCGAGTTGCGTCGGGCGAGTATAACCGTCATTGGCAAAACAATCGGGAACGACAAAGACGTAGTTGTCAGTGAGGTAGTTTTTGGCTGGCGAGCTATGAAGCGTACCAACAATGCCAACTGAATGTCCATGATTGGCGATGATCTGCCAATACAACGGATATGCCGCCGGTTTGGGGTCGTTGTACCAGCGGATCTGATGGTTGTCGAACGGCGCACCCACGTTGAAGGAGGCCCAAGACTGAGACGGATAGAGTGTTTCTTCGGGTACGTCCAAGGCTTCGGTCGTCAACAGCCTGGCCTGCTTCAACAATGACGCGATTGCGGAATTCGGTCGCGTCTTGGCATAGTGCTGAAAGACCCGTGGAGGGATCTCATTGGCTTCGAGAATAACCATCCGACGTTGCATCAAACGCGCTCCTTAGTCGATGTGAAAAATCATTCTTACCATCGTATCCCGGGCCGTGAGGATTGTCCACACGACCACGATCGTTCACCGCGGTTTTCGCAACAGATCGTTGCCCTATGGCAGACACATGTGGCCGCGTTCGTCCAGCGAAATGAAGGGGTTGTGCGCCAATTCCCAGAGATGGCCGTCGGGGTCCGCAAAGTAGCCGGAGTATCCTCCCCAAAAGACCTTCTGTGGCGACTTGCGCGGTTCCGCGCCACAGGCCAACGCGTGCCGATAGGCCTCGTCGACCTCCGCTTCACTTGCAAAGTTTTGCGCCAACGCGACTGCCGAGTAGCCCAATTCCAGATCGTTGACATTGGCGTCGTCTGCCAGTGACGCGCGCCCAAACAATCCCAACACCGTGCCTTCAGAATAGAAAAAGGTTACGTCATCATTCGATACTGGCGACTTCGTCCATCCCAGCCGCTCATAGAATGCCGTCGATGTCGCCACGTTAGCGACACCCAGTGTTACAAGATTAATCCGAGATGGTAATGACATGCGGGCTCTCCCAGAATCCGATGCTCGATCCGCGTCGCCGTGCCGACTGCCGGCAGTGACAAAACCACAATCATAGCGGACGCGCAGCACACCCGGAAAGTACGATGCCCCGGCTGGGGGGGCTTGCAGCGTCACGCGGCCGTCCGCATCGTCCACTGTCCACCTTCGCAGCCAAGATGTTCGCTTTGCACAATACCTCGAACCAACAAGTATCCCGATCCCACTCGCCGTCGTGCTCTTCCCGTCGCCGCTTGTGCTTACCCATGCACAATTCGTACAATCAGCATTCGCAGCAGTCAGAATCAATGTGTTGAGATGTTCCATACCATCGCCAGTACGGGAGCGAGAAAAATGAATCGCAAGTTGCAACGACGGACTTTTTTGCGGTCCACCGCGGGAGGGGCAATCGTCGGATATCTTTCCGGCACGATTACCTCCGCCGCGACTACGTCCCCCAACAGTCGATTGAATATCGCTGCGATCGGTGCCACCGGACGCGCGGGGGCGAACATCCAGGGTTGCCAGTCGGAGAACATCGTTGCCATTGCCGACATCGATGCGAATCTGCTGGAGAAAGGGAGCCAACCCTACCCGAACGCTCGGAAGTATCGCGACTACCGTGAAATGCTGGAACAGGAAGCCGACAACATCGACGCGGTGCTCGTGGGGACTCCCGACCATTCGCATGCGCCCGCCGCCGCGATGGCCTTGCGATTGAAAAAGCATGTCTACTGCGAAAAACCACTCACGCATACCGTGCTCGAAGCTCGCACGCTGGCACGACTGGCGAAAGAAAACAACCTAGTGACACAAATGGGTACGCAGATCCATTCACTCGAGAACTACCGCCGGGCCGTTGAGATCGTCGAGTCAGGCGTGATCGGACCGGTCCGTGAGTGCCATGTATGGGCCAACGCCATTTACACCGGCGGACATTTTACCACCAATACGTCCGCTCCGCAGAATGTTGATTGGGATCTGTGGCTCGGGCCCGCTCCCCAGCGACCCTATAGCGAAGGCGTGCATCCGTTCCACTGGCGCAGGTTCTGGGACTACGGCACCGGCTCGCTTGGCGATTTTGGCTGCCACTTCATGGACCTGCCGCATTGGGCATTGAAGCTACGCAATCCCACGAGCATCTCCGCGATCGGTTCGTCGTGCGATCCGGTGACGACGCCAGGCTGGTGCGTGGTCGACTACCGTTACCCCGCTCGAGAAAACCTTCCACCGGTACAGCTGACGTGGTACGACAGCGGCATGAAACCAGCGCAGCTGGCACAACTGGTCCGACAGCAACCAAAAGACCAAAACGGCAATGACATGAACACCGATAGCGGGCAGATGTTCGTCGGCGAGCACGGGATGCTGCTGACCAACTATACGCAACGCTGTCTGCTGCCCGCCGACAAGTTTGCTGACGTAAAGCTGCCCGATCCGTACATCCCCAATTCCATCGGACATCATGAAGAATGGATCCACGCCATCAAGAACGGTGGTTCCACGACCTGCAATTTCGATTACTCGGGAGCCCTTACGGAATCCGTCCTTTTGGGTACGGTATCCTTTCGCAGTGGCCAGCGGCTTGAATGGGACCCCGCACAATGCCGCGTAACGAATTCAGATCGCGCACAGCAATTTGTGCATAAAGAATATCGAAAAGGATGGAGTTTGTGAGGCGAGTTGAAGGGAGAGACCGGCGAACCGCGGAACGAAATTGCCAACCGCAGAGGACGGCAGTGGTGCGTTAGGCAAGCAAAACACCCCCCTTCGCGCTCTCTGTGCCCTCCGCGGTAGTCTTTGTTCGGTTGACGCGGGCGGCTAACCGCAGAGTACGCCGAGAGCGCAGAGCACGGCAGTGGTGTGTTAAGCAAGCAAGAAAACTCTCCCTC
>JAGQPD010000280.1 GCA_020426865.1 Planctomycetales bacterium | reverse complement strand
ATGCCTCGGGATAAGCGCCGATCACGAGCGCAATTTTTGTGATCCGTTCAGGATCTGCGTCTGCCGTCGCATCAATCTTCGGTGGGCAGGCATCGAGGGCGATCAGTTCTTTCTCCAACGCCTTCGCACTGTCCCGCACCTGCAGCAGCAATGTCACAGAATTATCGTCGGGGAGCACGTCTTTCGGCTCGAGATCGGCCAGGTTGACCGGTTCCCCGGCCGCTCGGGTTTTTTCCATCCAATCGTCCAGTTGCGCGTACGCTCGCCAGCTGGCGAGCGTCAATCCGAACAAAACTACCGCCACCACGACCAACACCAAACGCAGTCCCAATTTCCAGTAGCTCATCGCATGATCCCCCGTCATTGATTTCCTTTTTCGATGGCGACCGCGGCCACCGCCGATGGCAACACACGCGTGCTTTCAGCTTCATCATGCCGCGGAGCCGCAAGGCGCTGACTGAGCCATTCGCCGATTTGTCGTGTCGTCTGTTCATCTGTCACACAAGCGATCATTTCGATCGTGGCAATGAGTCTGGCTGGAGCTGGCCGTGGCCCCATCAGCTCGGTAACCCGTCGCTGTTGGATTTTGCGACTAACCAACAACCCGGAAAGTGCACATGCCGTCACGGCAATCAGTACAGCGTCGAGCCACACGCTGCGCCGTGGGCCAGCGGCGTCAACGAGTTGTTGTTTTTCGGCCCGTGCCTCCTGCCTCTTTACCTCGCGTAAACGGTCCAGGACGGTCGAGCGTAACTCAGCAGGTGGCTCGCCCGGCTGCAGCCGGGCTAACAAGTACTCCATCCGTTGCTCATCTGACAGGTTCATTGCTCGTGCCTAATCTCTCTTGTCAAGTTCACGCGCATCATCTCCAACCCGCGGCGATACCAGGTAGCAACCGTCCCAGCTGGCTTGTTGACCACGTCGGCGATCTCCCGGAATGTCATCGATGTGAATGTCTTTAGTTCAACAATATCGCGGTAGTGCTCTGGCAATTCGCATAGTGCTGCGGCGACCGATTCGACCGATTCGATCGATTCCAGGTCGGACGCGTGGCCGACGTGCTCCAACGTCGCCGACCGCATTTCGTACAGTTCATTCAATTGCGACAAACGCCTGCCAGTGCGTTCCATCTGCCGCAGCGACTCGTTTCGCACGATGCGAAAGATGTACGCATTTAGGTTTTCGACATCGAGCAGCGCGCGTCGCCGTTGAAACAGTCGAACAAAAGCCTCCTGCACGACGTCACTCGCGTCCGCTCGCGATCCAACTCGGCAAACCGCATAGTGAAACAGCTGGTCTGACAGCTGATCGAACAGTTGGGCGTAAGCTTGTTCCTCTCCGGTCGCCAGTCTTTGTTGCAGTTCGTCCATCCGGTTCGCTCAGCTCACCCATCACCCGCCCACACTACGAGTAATGACCCGTGCTATGACAGGATTTATTCAAGATTCCGATATCTGCCTGGTGAATTGCGTGGTTTTGCGATGCATCCCTACTCAGTATAATCGCCGAGGTTAATCTCGCCGGCCGGTGCGGCAGTTGGCGTCGTTTCCGAGCGTTCCGCTGGATGATTTTCACTTTCACCGAGGTCGTTATGAAATCGCAGTTGCTTGTATTGCTCTACTTGATGTTGATTGCCGGACGGGTGGCGGCGCAGCCGGCAAGTTACGACGTAGTCATCTACGGCGGCACCAGCAGTGGGGTGGTGGCCGCGGTCCAGGCCAAGCGAATGGGCAAAACGGCGGTGATTGTCGCCCCCGAAAAACACTTGGGCGGCCTCACGTCGGGGGGCTTGGGCTGGACGGATTCCGGCAACAAGCGAGCTATTGGCGGAATCAGCCGTGAGTTCTACGAGCGGATATGGCAGCATTATGAATCGCCACTTGCGTGGAAGTGGCAAAAACGTGAAGAGATGGAAGACCGCCATATCGACGGTCCCACGCATGCGGGTGGCCGGCCCTCGATGTGGGTCTTCGAACCTCATGTGGCGGAACAACTGTACGAGCAACTGGTACAAGAAAATCGGATCCGTGTCGACCGTGACCAGTGGCTGGATCGCCAGAACGGAGTCACCAAAGAAAACAACCGCATCGTCGCCATCCGGATGCTTGGCGGTAACGAGTATCGCGGAAAGATGTTTATCGACGCCACCTATGAAGGTGATTTAATGGCGACGGCCGGCGTCAGTTACACGATTGGCCGCGAAGCTAACGCGACGTATGGCGAAACGTGGAACGGTGTGCAGGTCGGTACGCTTCACCACAGTCACTATTTCAAAAAGCCCGTTGACCCCTACGTGGTCCCCGGTGATCCGTCCAGCGGCCTGCTGCCGCGCGTCAGTGCCGATCCGCCCGGAAACAAGGGAGCGGAAGACAAACGCATTCAGGCCTATTGTTACCGGATGTGCTTGACGAACGTCCCGGAAAACAGCATCCCCTTTCCGCGACCAGAGCACTACGATCCTCAGCAATATGAACTGCTCTTACGAGTGCTCGACACGGGTTGGCGTGAGCTGTTTCAAAAGTTCGATGCGATACCCAACGGCAAGACCGATACGAACAATCATGGTCCGTTCAGTACTGACAACATTGGGTACAACTATGATTACCCCGAGGCCAGCTACGAGCGTCGTCGCGAGATTCTGGAAGAACACCGGCAATACCAGATGGGGCTGATGCACTTCATGGCCAACGACCCTCGCGTTCCCGACGAAGTCCGCACGGCCGTGGCCAAGTGGGGCTTGTCGCGTGATGAGTTTATCGACAACGGCCATTGGCCGCATCAGATCTACGTTCGCGAAGCTCGTCGAATGATTGGCCGCTACGTGATGACCGAACACGATTGCCTCGACGACCGCGAAACGCCCGAATCGGTCGGTATGGGTTCTTACACAATCGATTCGCATAATGTCCAACGGTATGTCACACCGGAAGGGACCGTCCAGAACGAGGGGGACATTGGCGTCGGCACGCCCTACCCTTACGAAATCGCCTACGGTTCGCTAACGCCCCAAGAGGACGAATGCGAAAATCTGTTGGTTTCGGTATGCTTGTCGGCCAGCCACAGCGCGTATGGTTCGATTCGCATGGAA
>JAGQPD010000279.1 GCA_020426865.1 Planctomycetales bacterium | reverse complement strand
AGAAAGCAGCAGCTTTTCTTCAATCCACTCGTACCACATCGGGTAATTCGAAAAGGCACATTGTCGTATCGATTGTGCCCGATGGGGCTGTTCCCGCAGACGTTGAAGCAACAGGGGCATTCCATCCAGCCATTGATAAGCATCTTGCACACATCGACGCAGACCTACCGCATCGACACTGCGACAATCGTGGAAAAAGGATTGCGCGAATTCCGTTTCCGTCAGCTCCCCCAATTCAAATCGCACCCACGCGGTGGGGTGTTTCCAACGAAAGACTTCGTCCAGGGTCATCCCAAAAAAACGGGGAATATCCTCGTAAAAAGGGTCGTACACCAGCGTCCCCATGACATCCCACAGAATAACTGTTCGCTCGTCAGGCATCGCGCACCGCTCTGGATGGTTACTTCGAGTCGATGGCCGACACCGGGACGATCGCGTCCAGTCCCGCATCAATATACTGCCCACCACTGGTTTGATGGCAGTGGATCGCGATCACATTCGCTCCCTTTTTCAGCGCCGACGGATCGAATTCATCGATTTCGTAGTCCGTGGTATACCCGCCGCGAGACAAAACCAACTTGCCGTTGATGTAAACTTCGGCATCCTCGTCGTGATGCCACCGAATTGCCACTCGGTCGGGCACTTCGTGCACATCGACGATCCTCCGTATCCAAATGTCCGGCGAATCCCACACCGTTCGCACGACGGCGCCAGGCGTTTGGCGAGTCCCAAACCCGGCCTCTCCGGTCTTCCAATCCGCTTGGCGATCGACCTTTTCAACATACCAATCGTCGCTCGGTCGCTCGGTCCGATAGCTCCACGATGCCGGTTCCGACTGGCTCGTCGGAACAAGCGTCACGGTCTTTGGAGGAACTGGCATTGGGGCCCAGCCGGCAGCTTTCGTTCGATCGCGTCCCGCATACTTGTTCCATCTCGGCTTGTCGTACAAGAACTGCAGGAACACCCCGCCGACCACGGGTCGCGCGGTAAACCCTCGCTTCTTTGCCGTGGACGTAAAATACCAATCGGTCATCGGAGAACGATCGGCGGTTTCGTCGAGAAACTTGTAGACAGGTGCCACGATCGCTTGAAAATCGTTGCGATCCTGTATTAACGTAGCGGTCCATAATACCCAATCCAGCTTGGTGTAGTCTGAACGATTATCCAACGGCAAACCGAATTCGTTTTGCACTCGTTTGTAGTAATCCACCTCCGTCCGTCGGACGCTGTCGGGAAACAGATCCAGCTTCAATATTCGATCCCAAACCAGGTTGTACTTCTGGCTCCACGTGTCGGGCTTGTCAAACGCCAAGCGAAAATGGTCGCCGCTGTCAGCTTCCTTTACCCATCGCTCGGCAAATGTCCGCGCCAAGCGGAAGTATTCATCCGACTGCTGTGCATCACCCCGCAACGCGCAGAGTTTGGCATAGGCACCTAACCCGCAGATGGCCTTGGCGCTGAGATTGACATTGTGTGCGAGGTGACCAGCGAAATCGTCGGTGCAGAGTTGGTTTTCCGGATCAAAGCCCTTCTGTTTGAGGTACTCAGCCCATTGCGTCAATTGCGGCCAATACAGCGACGCGAAATCGGCATGTCCTTCCATTTCCGCAATGGCGCCCATCAGCAACAACATGTTGCCACTCTCTTCGACCGGCATTTGATTCTGCTCGCTCCGTTCGCCACCGCCATAAACCTGGCCGTTCGCGTGCGGATAGGTTCCTAAATCATGCGGTGCGAATGGAAACTTCCAGCGGGCCGAGGCGGCATAGTTCATGAACGGCACGACGAACGACTTCGCCAGCGACGGGCCCAGCAGGAGAAACTGCGGCGCCATCGGATAAAAGACATCCGACGTGCCGATGCAACCGTTGGAGTGATTCTCTTTGCAGAACTGCAGCGGCTGACCGTTGTCGTCGGCGACAAACTTTCCGGCAGCCAAACACTGCCGATAGGCCAACGAGCAAATCGCCGCATACTGCTCACCCCCAACCTGCGTACAATCACGCATCAATTCTTCATCGAAGACCTGGCATCGCTTACGCAACTCGTCAAACTCACGGAACGACGACTCCAGCAAATCAATCGCCTCCCAGCCATTGCGTCGCCAGTACGGCCGCAGGTTCTTTTTCATGTATTGGATCGAGTACAAATCGTCGTACGCCAACAGGACCTTCTTCACGACCGGCCTACTTTCCACTCGGCCGCAATCCATCGCCAGAGCCACGCAGACATCCTTGCCAGCCGATTCACGATCCATCGGTGGCACGCTCTTGACAATCATTGGCCCGGCAGACTTCAGACCGGCATCGAGCGATTTTCGGTCAGCTGTACAAATGCCCGAAACTTCCTGTTTCGCCCCGGCCAAGTACAGATATCCCCAATCGATCCGAATATCATCCCCTTTTTTCGCCAGGATCGCCTGATTCGCCGAACCCAACTGGACCGCCGCCAACTCTCCGAATTCGTGCCGCTGTGCTGTCACCTTCTGGTCGCCCTCATTGACAGCCAGCTCGCCACTAGCATCAACGTACCACTGGATGTCGTGTGCCTTGCCATCCGTACTCATCGCTTCGAACACAACGTAGGTCACCGGCCGCGAGAGCAAATCGATGTCATCGGGCAACGCCGGCGTCACAAACACCATTTTGAGTCGCACACCTTGACCTTCAAACGTATAGATCGTTTGCGTTGGCTGGACCACGCATTCGGTCTGCGGCATTACCGGCAAATCGACAGGATCGGCACCCACGATTCGTAGGGTTCGTCCGTCAACACTCACTAACGAACGCAGTCGATGTGGCTTGCCGGTCCAGTGCTGCGTGTCTGAACCGGTCAAGTTGTCCACCGTCGACCATATACTGAAATACGGATCGCATGCCACCAACGGAACCGCAGGTGGGCGAAACGACTCCGCTCCCAACACCACTCGCACAACAACCGTCAACATCATGGCCGATATCGCCATCCGCCCACTGAGGTGATGATGCATTCTGCTCATATTTCGGTTTTCCTGACTACATGCTTATCGACATGCTTATCAATCGCTCACTGACCCTAACCCTTGTCCCGACTGTATTCCTCGCTGGAACGCGCGTTGGCAGATGGCTCGTGTTGCGCAAACGACGTCTGCCCTGCGCAAATCCTTACGGGAGAGAGGGGGCAACCTTAACCGTTTTATTGTGGCGGATCGCAGGGAGATTACAACGCCAGATTAACGACCACAGAGCCGCCCGCTCGATACGCTGCGATCGCGTTACCGGAAAGACGAGATTGCCCCGGGCTTTCGGTAGCTCCAAGTCATGTCCGACTGCCGGCGACCGCTTCCTTAAAAGGGACCAATACCTTATGGTTCGAGGTATTGAGCGCGATGCAAGGTCTTGTCATGCCGTGCGATCGGTTGACGACCAGGGGACTTTTTTTACCATCCACTCTACGGCATCACCTGCCTCAGTTGATCGACTTGCGCGGGTACATTGTCAAAACGCGACGGCCATTGCTTACGAGTCAACTGCAGTAATACTTCGTTTGCCTGTTGCCATTGCTGCTGGTGAATCAACGCCTCGGCCAATTTCAGCAATCCGGTCGGTTCCAATTCCCGAAGTTCCGCGACGCGCTGCCAATGCGCGATAGCGTCGTCCCAACGTCCCTGCTCCTGCCGTATCTCAGCCAACATCGTATGACTCTCTGTTTCCGCAGGCATCATCTCCACCATCGATGTTACCATTCGCTCCCATTGTTGTGGATTACGACTCAGCCGCCGGGCGGCGTCACGAAAATTCTCCAACGTGCGACGGTCGACTTCCAATAGCTGGTAGGTGGCATTCAAAGCGCCATTGGAGTCACCAGCGGCGTCCAGGCATTCTATCAACTGCTTGATCGTTGCCGCATCGGCAGGCTGCAACTGAATCGCCAGTCGCAACTGCTCCAGAGCTTCAGCGTATCGCTCTCTTTCTTGCAATACCTTCCCGAGCGCACGGCGCGCCACTGGATTGTCCATCCCTGTCTCTTGGCTCTGCTTGTCGAGCGCTGCCACATAGTCGGCAAGGTTCTTAGCACTACGCAATACGCGTGTCAATGTCTCATGCATGCCTTGTCGCTGGCCACTGTTTTCCGAAATACACAACAAGCCGGCCATGATCGCTTCCACGGCGTCCGATGTGCGATCGACTCCGGCCAATGCGAGCGCCTGTTGTCGGTAGTAGGTGGCCAGTACATTGTCGTTTCGCACGTCATTTCGCTGCGATTCCTTGTGTTGCCGGATGGCATCGCTGTAATAGACAATCGCCTGTGGAAAGAATTCGCAATCTAAAGATGCCTCGGCCAAGCGATTGGCCACATGTTCGCTCCACGCCTCCTTACGAAAATAGACATCACTCTTACGCAACTCCTCCAAGGCCTCGTCCCTTCGCTTGGCCAGACTTAACGCAAGTTGCAAACGCGCCCGAAAATCGACCTGCCCGGGATTGTGTTCTACCAATTCCTGCAACACAACGATCGCCTCGCCATGTCGGTTCGATCGCTCCAGGAGTTCCGCCAATTTGTTCAATAGCGACTCATTCCAGTCGAACCGAACCTTCGCGGCCTGCAGGAGATCAATGGCTAACGCATCTTCATTCAATTGGCCACCAATGTAATCGGCGATGTAGACGAGCGACTGCACCGAGTCTTTTCGTGCTTCGGCAACTTCCTGTGCGACCCGCAAAAAATCTGCCCGTTTCTCGGCCCAGAATTCGTTACTCCCGCCACCGTACAACACGTAATTTCGTCGGCGCCCGCGTTCCAGATCGCGTTGCAGTTCGGATTTGACAATTGCCAACAGTCGTGGCTCCAAATCACCCATCGACGCCCCCAGTTCACGCCGCAACTCGGAGAGTCGCCAGGCGTGGTGGTTCCATCCGTCCTGATTGTCCAACGTCAACCACTCCGGCTGCCCCTCTATCCGCTGAATCAAAAATGCCAAACCGGTCCGCTTGCCGAGTATCCGCTCAACTGGACCGTACGCCACCGTCGCCAGATTGTGATATTGAACCGGCTGCTGATCGCCGAACTCATTGAATGTACCGAACGCAAAACTGCGTAGGTCTTGCTCCGCACCGCGGAGTTTCTGCCGATGGGCGGTTTCGAACAGCTGCATGAGCTGACCCACAAACGAACTCACATTGCTATTCTCGGCCGCCGAAATATCCCGCAGCATTTGTTGCCGCGTCGAGTTGTACAACGCCAAACCGCTACCGACGGAAACGCGACCGTCGCGCTGCAGGGCGAGGAGATACGTTTCATATAGCTTCTGTTTAAGCCACGAACGCGTTGCGTTTGACTGGGCCATGTCAAGCTGTCGACGAAGTCGCCGTTCGGATTCGGCAAACCGGCCGCGGTTGTTCAGCGTAGTGACAAGGCTGTCGAACGCATCCCTTGCTTGCAACGGAACCCTTCCCTCAAACGGCACGCAGTATGCGTCTAAATCACTCACTAATCGATCGATTGACTCTTCGTACCTGTCGTAGCTCCACAGTGTAACGGCTAAGCTATGTGCGATTCGCAGGCGGTCAATGGACCGGTCCTGAGCCCGTGCATGTAGCACGGCCAACTGCTCGAGTTGCTTGACGGACATTGCCGGATCATTGATGCGCCCCAGACGTCGCAGGAATTCGGCGGCGTGTACCGGTTCGCCGTTGGCCCATTGACGATCAAATGCGCGCTGCATCGCTGCCGACGCCCGAGCAGCATGGAATCCTGGCTGGTTCAGTAAATCCGCGGCTCGCGATTCAACCAACGCCTCGAGCAAGTCTAATGCACGCTGGTCGACCTCCGTCAGTTCTTCACGCCAACTGGCGCCCGTCCGAATCACCTCGATCCGCTCAACGAGTTGATCCACAGTTGCCTCCTCATGAAGTTCAGTCAGGGCAGTTTCGCGGAGCTGCGACAACAACGGGTACACTTGCTGCGCAGAATGTCCGATAACCAAATCGGGAATGGATTCCATCAAACGAAAATCACGACACGCCCGATAAAGGGACGCCATTTCGTCCACGTAGTAATGTGGCGACGACGCTTTCGACATGAGCGCTCGCAGCACAAAGAGCATCGATTCATCAAATTCCACGGGCACTGATCTCGAGTCGCCACGCTGTTCCCATCGCCCCCGATATTGCTGCAGCAGGTTCCTCAGTTCCCACTCCTGCATCATCGAATATGCGACGACACGCGCTCGGTCGTAGTCCTCGCGGCGATCGACGGTCAGATACCAATTGGCCAACACCGAGTAATCGGCCGCGGACAACTCATCCGCATCACGGACTTCTTCAAGTTGCACGATGGCGTCTTCCACCTTGCCTTGCTCGGCCAGTAATTTTGCCAGCATCTCCCGCCAAGTATACTGTCCTGGGCCATCATCTTTCACCCAATCCTGGAGCACCGCATGCAACTTGTCGACGCGATCGAGCGAGATCAATAGACGCAACTGCCATTGACGCCACGCGTCACGCTCGTCCGCCATTGCCTGCCCAGCCACGAAGAAGTCTTCGAGTTTCTGGCGGAGTTCGTCGGTGCCCGTGCGGCGAGCGGCCAGGTTTGTTAGCATCCACAAACAACGCTGTTGCAGTAGATACGCCAACTGATCGCGAGTGAATTGTATCCGCTCTGCGTCCTCGTCATCCCTTTCCTCGCTGACTTCATCGGGCCGATCCTCGAGCAATTTGTCGTCGGCCTGGATTGGACTCGCCAGTGGTTTGGCTCCGACCAGTTCCCAACCCATCGCTGCGACATCATCAAGCTCTTGCTCCAATTGCACATGCAAAGCTAGAACTTCGGTCTGCGTCCACCTTCGCAATGGCTCCTCCATCCCAGGCATCTCATTCTGCCATCGCGCTGCAACACCTTTTTTCGCCTCGTTCATTCGCTGCCATCTCGCGTCTCGCAGCTCGTTGCGTGTCAGTTTCTCCTGCTCCGGTAATTCCTTCATTGCCTGTTCAAAACGCTTCTGAACCATGGCGTCGGTGAGCTTACGTAAATCAAAGACGCAGCGAACCAGATAATTCGCCTCGTCCTCGTTGGGCACTCTCAATCCAACCAGATGCAGTGCTTCATCTTCGTATTCGGCCGACCACGGCTGATCGACCAGTAGTTGAAACAATTCGGTGCGATACCCCGACCGATAGTCGTCCGGCCCTACGGCAAGCTCCTCCCTCAGGAACACCAACCGAGATTCGACATCTGCATGTGCCGCAAGAATTCGTTCCAACCGCTGACCAACCGAGTGCCTTTGCAGAGGGTCCGCGGTTTGCTGCCATCGTTGCCGCACTTTGTCGATGACCTGCTGCCAGTCTTGGGTAGCCGTCGTCACGCGACTCTGATCCACCCATCTCACGTAATTGTCAATCGCAACGAGTGAAAGGTGGTCCGCCTCTTGGACCAACTTCTGGAAAAATTGCTTGTGTAACTCATCGAATTCGGCGTTTCCGCGAAGCCGGTTTTCGTTGAGAATCACACTCAACATACTCCAATCGGGAACCTGCCGGTCCAGCAATTGCTGCGTTGCGTCGTACAGCGGTTGATACCAATGGGGCTCGATACGGTCAGAATTAAACTCACTCGATCGTCCGCGCGCGAATTCGATCGCGGACGTCAATCGAGCCGTTTCCGCTGCGGTGCGATCATCAGTTGGGCGGCGCGCCAGCTTCAACCACTCCGTCACTGTCTCGCTGGCCTTTTCGACGTCCCCAACCCTTACCAGCGATGAAAGATAGATTTCACATAACCATTTTGCTTCGGCATCATCCGCCAGCCACGGCCCAGCATGTTCGACGATATCGCGATACTGCCAGTTGCCGCGCAGCTGTCGAGTCCAAGCCTCTCGCACGCGATCTCGTTCGGACACATTCCACGTTTGGCGGTCGTCAAGCAACGACTGGAACAGTTCATATGCCCGTGCCAAATCTTGCGAGTTGATCCAATGCTGCGCACACTGTAGTTGCGTATCAAGGTCGTCGGGGTACTCACGCTGGAGCTGGCTCCAAACAACGCTTGCGTCGTCCGAATGTCCTGCCGAGACCAGATTCTGAGCACGATGCAGTTTCCAGGTCTTGTCGGCCTGCAGCCAATCTGGTTGCTGCTGATAGACTGGCCTCAGACGATCAAGGATTTCCAGACGTTCGTTCACCGACAATACTTGTTCGCATAGTTGCCAGACGTGCTGGGCCAATCGATATCGTTGTTCGTCCTGCGAACGACTGAGTGCCTCCGCTTCGGCAAGCAAGCGTATGCGGAGCTCTTCCTGACGACGACCTACTTGCTCCACGGCCGCCGTCAGCCATCGCAATCCTTCGTAAGGCGAGTTTCGGTCTTTGTTGGCTGCCGACGCAAAGGCTTCCAGCTGTGCATGCACTTGCTGCCATCGTTGGCTTGCGGCGTAATATAAGACCAAGGACAGATGGTCTTCCGGCGTCACCTCGGTTGCTCGGGCAATCGCCTGTTTGGCATCCGACACCTTGGGCAACGGTAAATGCACGGTCAGGGCCAAAGCACGTCGCGACAGCAACTCCTGTTTCGCCGCTGTAGTCTCCTGATCGCTCAAGGCCTTTATGTGGAACGTCGTCGAGCTAATACGTTTGAGATCGCGATCGAATGTTTCGGTCCGCGTGGCCCACCATTGCGATTCCACTTCGACGAATTCCGAAAACTGCGTTCGCGACTGGAGCTTGCCTTCTTGACGCACTTCAGTTGCGAGTACGACGTTCCGCTGCGTATCGATCTCGAAACGGATCTCGTAACCTGGGGCATTGACGTGTCGCAGCACCAGCACGGAATGCCGGTCATCGACGCGGGTTATTTCCGGCGTATACTCACGATAGGTTTCCGCAAGGGATGTCAATGAATAATCACTTAGCCCTAATCGATCAAAGCCAAGATCTCCTCGGCGAGCTGCGCGCGACGCCCCGAGCAAATACGCTTCGGAGTAGGCGCCACGGTTTTCGCCGTCGCACCATTCGACAATCGTATGCAAGAGACCGTCGGTGCTACGGGTTACCCATGAATCTTTGGAGACGAGATCGGTTCGAGTCGAAACGCTCGTGACGCGATTCCTGCGATTGTCATACGACTGCGTTTCCCGATCGATCCGCAGGGTGCCGGTCAATTGCCGGAGTTTTTCCCGTCGCAACAGGCCGTTTGCCAGTTCCAGCGCATGACCGGTCCACGTATCCGGTTTCTTCGCACCAGGCACGATTGGATGACCTGGCAGTGCAAAGATTTCATTGATCAGGGACGGCGGGTATCCAGGCGGAAGGCGATCAGCGACGATGCCACGTCCCCGGTACCGTTCTTGCCCGAGAAAATACTCGGTCGAAACCGGCCGTCGACTGCCAAGCGGCATGTCGTATAAACCGGATAGGCGTGATTCCGGCTCTCCGGATACGAGTGTTAAAGTTCCATCAAGGCCAAACCCATACGATTGCTGTTGACTCCGTCCGGCAAATCCAGCGAAAAAACTGAAGCCACTCTCGTGACTCACCTGTTCCCCGCGGTTGTAAACGGCTCCCGCCACCGGTTGGCCTTTTGTCGCGAAGAGATCGGCGTCGAAGTTTTCGAATCGTCCGTTGACGACCGTTCCCTTAGAATCACTGTAAGACTCGAAGTCAACGCCACCACTTTCCCAGGTGTTGGTGATCACCCTTGGGGTGACCATCATCTGAAGCTCTTCGCCCATCTGGGAAAAGTTGTTGCCATAAGTTCGGTAACCGCCATAGCCTCCTGGATCTCCGTATCCGCCGTAGCCCCGTGCGAGACCGCCACTTCGAGGAGCGAGGTCGCTAGGGGCATACCAGTCGGTCCCGCCCCATGGCCCTGATGAAAGCTCCCGTACGACGGTTCCCAAGTAAATAGGTTGCGGGACATCCGGCACGATATCGCGACCCAACCCCTGTAGCTGCTGCAACACGGTCCGGCGAAGCCCCAGTCGCCATGCCCCGGCGATTTTCATTTGCTGTTGACGTAATTGATAGGTCGCAAGATCACGACCCTCCGCAAAAAACTTTTCGCCGTCTCGCATCTGGAATCGTCTTTGCACTTTGAATCGTTCACGGTCTTCGTCCGTTTCCAGAACCAGCAGTGACGTGTACGGCGTGATGATATGGTACTCTTCGCTCAGTGCGATCACGTCGTCACGTACCGTTGAAGACTGTCCCCGTTGCAGTAGGTGATCGAGGTGCATACGTGCCCATAACCGCGGAATGAATGAGTTTCCTTGTTCGTCGTCTACCAGTGAAATCGGCGCACGAAATTGAACTCGCTTGCCATTTTGCATCCCAGACACAACGACTTGGCCGTCTTTCGTCGCTCCGGCGGGCAGGTATCTCCCCAGGAGGATTTGCTGTTTGCCGACCACGAGATTGGGTAATTGTTCGGGATAGACGCGAGCTGTCGGCAGTCCTTCAAATTGTACATGAAGGTCCCGAATCGCGGGCCGCACGGCTTCGCTGAGAATCGTCCGGGCCACGTCGGCAGGCGAATTCGAGTCGTTGACCTGCAACACTGCACCTCCACCACGCGATGCAATCGCCTGCATCGCTAACGCTTCGTACGACGAACTTACTGACACGGCGTGTAGCGTCACATGATCGTTTAGTTTCAACTGGGAAATGAACTGTGCAAAGGCGGCGGGATCACTTTCGATGGCAACGTCAATGCCGTCGCCAACGTAAATGACACGTTCACCGGCGGGGACGGCGGATGCAACCTTTTCGAACGTCCGTTTTAGATTCGACCATCCTAGCGACCGACGAGCTTCAAGCCACGAGCGGGCCGAGGGAGTGGCCGTCGTGTCATGCGGTTGGGCATCGCCTTCGAACCACACGCAATCAACGTCGCACGCGGCAAGTCGAAACCGATCATTGGCCCCCAATGACTGCAGGAGAGCGGCGACGAGCTCCGCTTGTTTTCGTCGAGCGTTCGCATCCATTGATGCTGACGTGTCACACAACAGCGTGAGCGCAAGCGGTCCGGAATCTCCGACGACATCACGCATCCAGCCGGCCGCTTCTTCGGTCGGCGGCATCAACTGCAACATGAAGTATCCATCGTCGCCACGGCGATGTGGAATCAACTTTATCGCAGTCGCCGGTCGGTTCACCTCCACCTGCACCTCGAAATCTCGGATTGGCGAATAGTCTTGCGCCGAGTAACGCAGTTCTGCGGCGTTGGTCGTCTGATGGTCGATCGTCGGATGCGACGGACTGCCCACGCTCGTCAGTGGTACGCTAGAAACGACCTGAACGATGATATCCAGTTCTCGTAGCGGATGCTCCCGCAAAAAGTCGCTCGCCAACGCGTAGGAATATCGATACGAATTTCCTTCCAGTGGCAGCACCTGCGTGTACGAAATCTTGATCTTCTTTTCGGCATGGGGTTCGATGGGAAACACGCGAGCCTTGAACAAGTTCCCGCCAGCCCATTCCAATAGACCGGGATCACGCTTTTCGCGAAGGATTGTCTCATAGATTTCGCGCGCACGTTGTTTTTCCACGATATCAGCTTCCACCAACGTATCACCGATCCACATGCCGAACCCGGCGATCGAGGCGTCGGCTGGCAGTGGAAAGTAGAATACCCCCTCCAATCTTCTTCCGGTGTTGTTCACGAACGATTCTTCGATCACGGTGCGCGCGATTTGGTCGCGGATTTCTACGTTGACTCGGTGGAAGCCGACCGTCAAGGGCACGTCCCGCCCGTCGATCTTGGCGACGAGGCTTCCGAGCGCATCGCTGACCGATTCACCCTCGTATCCTTGCAGCCATGCCGGGCGCAACGACAATTCCACGAGCGGTTCTCGTCCGCGATTTTGCCGATAGACGTGCGATCCCGCAACTTGCCGCATTTGCCCGTCGGCACCCTCCAACTGGAGGCTTGTTTCGTCACTTACCTGCAACGACAGCTCGCCTTCCACCAGGCGAACGTGGTCGGCGGAAACAATCTCCAACTGCGTCCCAGGCCCAACGACGGCTTCTCGTCCGGGCCCCAACTGCAGCGTCGCTGCGTTGGCGCCCCTCACATCTGTCTGCAGAACGTCACCTGGTCGCAACAACATGCTGATAGAGACTGGCGTTCCGCGCGCAGCTCCAGCCGGTCGCAGCAGCACGACACCTTGTACATCCGTCACTTTCCCTGCGCGACCATCGTCGGAAAGCCCTCCATCGATGACAAACTTCTCTTCGTCTAGCGGCTCGTTCATGGCTACCAGCTCGATGTGTCGACGGCGCTGCCCACAGCGTGCATCAATCGCTTTCAGCCGGCCGCTCCCTCGGTCGGTCACGACATCTACGTTCCACTGGTCACCTTGGCTGTCAGTCAGCATCGCCAAGCGGTAAACGCTACTGTCGGCGGTGGTCCGGTCATCTCGAACCTGGGGACGCAACGACAGGGCCGTTCGCAGCGACCTTGCATCTTGAATATCCAACAACGCCAATACATTGATGCCTTCCAATTCGGTGTCGTAGTAGGGGGACACAGAACGTTGCGTCGGCGTTGTCACACTATTTGACTCCCAGAGCCTGTCCCGCCTGCCAACAATCACACTGTTTGGCCGATCGACTCGCAGCAAACCACCTTTGGCCATCAGTATCTGTTGTTTCTCTGCTGCGTCTTCGTCGGTGCGTACCAGGCGGACGGTTTTTGCATCTGCGAGCTCGTGCAGCACCTGCGCCAGGGGCATGCCATCCGCTTCCGTCTCCGGCTCGGTGGTAACCCGCTGCTGCGGCTCGTGCGTGACAGATGGAACGATGTCAAGAAAATAGAGTCCGCCGATCGTAGCGGCCGTCGCCAATGTCATGAGGATCGACTTCACGATCACACTCCTTACATCTCTTTGAACGGTTCGTTTAAAAGTCGTCGGTTGCGCTGTCGCTCTATGAGGATTGGACGCCGGTCCGCTCGCGTCGGTTCCGCCGGCGATACGTTGCCTGGCGTGCGTCTTTGCGAATTCGTCACGGGCTCGAGCGCGAATCGCGGCCAAGGCGTGGTCGTCAGGCGCGGGCAAGTCCCTGTCAAGCGGATTCAGCAATCGCCGAAGCGATTCGTCGGCGGTGTATTCACGCTCGCTCATGATCTTCCGTCACCTTTGCATGAATCGATGTCTCGGAGACTTCGCCAGCTAACTGCATGAACTTCTCGCGAAAGGCCCGTCGCGCTCGCGCCAGTTTCGAAGTGACTGCGTCGCTGCTCTGACCTGTCAACTCTGCGATGTGAATCGTCGTCTCATTGTCCAAGTACTTGGCAATTAACAGTCGAGCATAGTCGGGCAGGATACTCGCAAGCGTCTGACGCACCGTTTGGCACGTTTCGACTCGTTCATACGCTTCATCCGGACAGAGCTCTGGATTCTCCAGCAACCGCCGTAAATCAGCGGTGCGCGTGCCGCCATCAACGACGGCTCGGGCCAGTAGCTCGGATCGCGATTGGCTGCGAAAGTGTCGTTGTATCTGATGGGCGGCAATGCCCCATATCCAATTGTCCAACGTGCCGCGGTTGGCATCGTACCGATGTGCCGAACGCGCCGCTTCGACGAACGTGTTTTGAACGATATCGTGCACGTCCGCGTGATTTCGTCCCACGATCCGGGCCGTGTAACGCCATAGGCGCGTAGCATAGGCGTCATAGAACGCGTCCCAGGCGTCCCAATCACCCCTGACGATTCGCTCGCCGAGTTCCGCTTCGTTAGGCTCGTCCATTCAAAAGGTTCGTCGGAGTCTTGCGTAAACTGCGTTACCATGCCGCTCGTCATGTCTTGATTTGCCTGATACTACAACACTCGATGGTCTCGGTAGTATCGCCGACCTAGAAGCATATTTGCGCAAGTTAGCAAAATCTGTCGCCATCAACCCAAACTTTTGGGGAACTTGACGAAGTTCTGGATAAAATGACTACCGGCGGTAGGCAGGGCCGCTCGCCGCTTGATAACATAGAAACTGGTTTTCTGGCCAAAACTGCATAGCGTGGAGCCCACCTGGTGAAGACCACAACACTCACTGTTGAACGCCAAGGGTTCGGCAGAACGAAGCGGGCAGCTTCGTCGTCGACTTTGTCGGGACCAATCCTTAGGTGGGGGCTTTCGGCGCTGCTGTTGGCCATTGGCTCAAATAGTATTTTTGCCAATGAAAATGAAGGCACCCATGGGCAAGACGCATCCGGGCGTACGATGTCCGCGCGGGTGGATGCTCTGATTGCGGAACGGTGGGCCGCCGAGGAGGTGGCGCCGGCACCGATGTCCGACGACGCACGGTTTATGCGTCGCGTCTACCTGGACCTGACGGGTGTCACTCCGCCGGTGGCAGAAGCTCGGCGATTTCTCGGCGATGCCGGCGATGACAAACGCGCGCGACTAATTGACTCTTTATTGTCATCGCCACGGCACTCAACGCACTTGGCCAACCTCTGGCGCAATCTACTGCTTCCCAATGGATTTCGCCCAGACGAACTCGGTAACGCCATGGGTCTGCAGAGCTGGCTGCAGCAACAGTTCGCCGATAACCTCCGCTACGACAGCCTTGTGGCCGAGTTTCTAATGGCCAGCGGCTCGCTGGAAAACGGTCCCGGGTTGTTTTACACATCATTGGAGCTCAAACCGGAAGAGCTCGCGGGACAAACGGCCCAGATTTTTTTGGGTGTTCGGATGCAGTGCGCCCAATGCCACAATCATCCCTTCGATTCCTGGACGCAGCGTGACTTTTGGGGCTACGCTGCCTTTTTCGCTCAACTGGAAGATCGCAATGCCATGCAATCACGCAATGGCCGATCGCTACAAGATTCCAATCGCGGCGAAGTGACACTCCCCGACAGCGACGAAGTGATCGCGCCGAAGTATCCAGGATCGCGAATGGCCGACCCGGCAGAGGGAGGAACGCGGCGAATGCAATTGGCCATCTGGATGGCCTCACGCGACAACCCCTACCTGGCAAAAGCCGCCGTGAACCGCGTCTGGTCACAACTGTTTGGTCGCGGAATCGTGGAACCGGTCGACGACCTTGGTCCTGGCAACCCGGCAAGCCATCCCGAGCTGCTCGATGAACTTGCGAAGTTTTTTGCCCATAGTGGCTTCGACTTGCAACAACTCTATCGCGTGTTGGTCAACACGAACACGTATCAATTGTCGTCGATGGCCGGCGAACAAACCGATTTGCCTAGTCGAGACTTGTTCGCCTACTATGCACCTCGGCCACTTTCCGCGGAACAGATGTACGACAGTCTGGAACGCACTGTAGGTACCCAAACACTGCAAGACAACAATGTCGCCGTTCCTCCGGCCCTGCGCGATACACGGCGGCTGCAATTCGTGATGTCCATGCAACAAATTACGCGGGGTACGAAATATGAACTCGGCCCGATTCAAGCGCTGTCCCTAATGAACGGCAGCCTAACCGCAACCGCCACCAATCCCCAACAAGGCACTCTACTGCAAGCACTCGAAGCACCCTTCTTCTCCGACCAGCAATGTATCGACGTGTTATTCCTCAGTACCCTATCGCGATACCCAAATAAGGAAGAATCGTCCGAGTTCGCGAGTTACCTTCAAACCGCAGCAGACCCGACCGATCCGGTGGTAGCAGCGGATTCTGGCGGGGATCCTATTGACGGTACGAAGCGACATGTCACTGAGCGCGGCGAACGTTTGGCCGATCTGTTGTGGATGTTAATCAACAGTGCGGAATTCGCATTGATACCGTAGTGCCATGCCGACACGAACTCATACACGCTGCCTTGGCTTAACGATTCTGCTCGCAGCATTCTCTTGTCCGGCCGGATGCAGTCATCGTTCCGCAACGCCCACGACCGTCGATCCCGCAACGTCCCCAGCAACGAATGCACCGCCTTCCTCATCCAGCCACGTCGACGTAACGACCGGGGAGACACGCACTGCGGGATCGGTCACGCCCGATTCTGCTGAGACAATTGACACCGTTTCCATTTCCGTCGACTGGCAAGCTGTTCATGATACCCCGCCGTTGTTTGAGATTCCCGACGAATTGGCCCTCCTACTTGCCACCGCCAGTACCGAGTCACCAGCAGCCGCGGTGGATCGAAACGTTGGCGGCGATACGCGCAGATTCGACGAGCATCGCTTGCTTATATTGGCGCCTCACGGCGTCATGATTGTCGCTCTGCGGCTGTCAGTCGACAACGAGTCTCCCGAACAACGTTGGCAGACGTACATTGATAACGCTCTGCAGCTGATCGATAGCAACGGCGACGGTCGCCGCCACTGGCAAGAGTTGTCCGAGAATGAGACGTTCATTGAGCAATACCTGACGGATTTCTCGGGCGGAGGCTCGATGAGCCGATTGCTGCAGTTGAAGCAGCAATACGATATCAATCGCAATGGACTCGTCGAACATGATGAACTCATGCGCATGCTGGCCCGAAATCGAGCGACGACGAAAAGCTTTTCTCTTCGCACGGACGATCAATACCGATTCACGTACCGCGACGATTCCGCCACATTTCAATTGTTGGATCGCGATAGTGACGGAAGGCTATCGACCGATGAGATCGACGGGGCGCAAATGGTCTTGCGCGGGCGAGATTTTGACAATAACCAGTTGTTGACACTAACCGAAATCCGCGTATCGGACGGTGCATCAATGACGCCGATGCCCATGTCCAATGCACGACGTTCCTACGCACCGGCCACGGTGTTCCTGATTCACGAACACACTGAATGGTCGGTGGTCGAACATGCTCTCCGCGAACGCTATGGTGCTGAAGCAGCGAAGGCCCCCGCACAGTTCCTGCTATCGGATTTGGCGCGCGCTCAGCTTGACGGCAATCACGACGGGCAGGTTGTCCGTATCGAACTACAATTATTGCTTCAAGTCCCCCCAACGGCACTCGTGGACTGCCATTTGGCAACAGACGATAGCGATGCGAGTTTGACATGCATGTTTGCGGAGCTTGACGAAGGGCTTCCCGAAGTGCAGCGACTGGCCGCGGGAGGAGACACATCCGTCGGATGGCGCTGGACATGGCCACATTTTCATGTCACGCTTGGCAGTGTAGGAACATTGGGCACAGCGGCGAATAGTGCAGCGAGTAGCGACCGGAATGCCATGCATGCGTTGCAGCTGGTTGTGCGAAACCCAGCCGATGCGTGGTGGATGGAACTTGATGCCGATCAAGACGGAATCTTGGGCATCCAGGAAATCCAAGCCGCCCCCTCGCGGCTATATCGTCTGGACCGAAACGACGATCACGAATTAACCAGCGGCGAGATCGCGGAACACGTAGAGTTACTGCTAGTGCCCGACGGTCGGTACGGCGACATGCCGTCGATGATGACGATCACGGCTCCGTCACCAACCAACACGGGTGACCAACCGGCTTGGTTTACGGCGATGGACGCCAACCACGATGGTGTGATCCATCGCGACGAGTTTTTAGGAGAGGAACAGCAATTCCATTCATTCGATGCCGACCACGACGGCGTACTGCACCTGCCGGAACTTTCTCAGTAATACCAGAATGCGAAACGCGGTTGGTGCGAAACGAAGACAAACGGCCTGGCGGTCCTTTGCACTGTCTTTGCACTGTCTTTGCACTGTCTTTGCACTGTGCGTCGCGGCACTCGTCGACGAACGGCGGTGGCGGTGTCGATTGAGAGGAATGGGACGACTTAATACGTATCGGTCTCACCGCTGATTTCTTTCTCCAACGTATCGGCCACCAAGGCCACGACACTCATCACTTCATGCAGCGACTTGGCGGAAAGATTCGGGGGAACTTTGGCAGTAAAGTACAAGCACTTGCGTCCTTCCCCCCAGTCGGTGACGCACCACCCGCCGATCAGCCGTTGACCACTGTCGCGCAGAACGCGTTCTGCCAGCTCCGGCGATAGTTGGCCTTCATAAACGTGGGCCGGCGACCAGACTTCGCGATAGTTGAGCGTGCTCCATTTGCCCGATTCGGACAAGATGTAACACAATTGTGTCCGGTTGCCTTGTGTTTGCAGCTCGACTTTGTAGTCGTTGTCTTCATCGATCTCGTACTGAATCTTCAACTCCGACAAGGCAGCTTTAACTTCTTCCGATGGCCCTTTGGGAGTCTCGTTCTGAGCTTGCAGGACAGAAAACGTAAGTGCAACCGAAGCCATTGCCGCCGTGGCCAAGAAAAATCCGCCGATGAGACTGTACCCGGCAAAATGACCGCTCGCCGTACGACGAAACATCCTATGTTCCTCCCCGTGTTAAGTGCTGTCGTTTCCCTCAGTCAGCCCATCCCAACGTCCAGCCTTACGACTGTACCAAAAAACGCAAATCTTGGAATCTGCAATTTCGGCAAAATCGGCAGGATGCGAATTATACGCTCCACTGGACCATGCGGCTTGCCGTGCACCTTGCCGGAGGTCGACTCGGGCCGGGAATCGCGTCCCATGGGCCCCAGGCGTAACCTATCTTTTTTCATGGTCGATTGTGGCCATGGGCCTGTCTTGTGGGCTCGATTGCCGTCTATTTCAGAGAAAATCCGAAGAGGTTCCGCCATGCCCAACAACGCCGCATTTGGCCATGATGCTAGCAGCTTTCCCGCTCAGCCCACTGTTCCAACTCAGGGCGCCACGCCACCGAAACACTTTGACGGGGACGACCCGAGTTGGGCGGTAGCGGCCAAGCAATTCGCCCAGGTCGCGCAGCACGTGGCGGCGAAGCAGTCGGTGGAATTTGCGGGAGCCGCGGTGCGTCGACCGGCCGGTTCGAAGTTTTTTCCCTCGGCTCCGAATTCGATCCACGACGCCGGGCTGCACGAACGCCTGGTGGAATCGTTAGTCTTGAAGTATCTGTTGAACGTTGGTTCCGCTTCAGGACGCGGGATGGCCCGTCAGGTAGGTCTTCCGTTTCATACGATGGAAGCATTATTGCATCGGCTGAAGGCGGAACAGCTGGTCGTCTTTCGTGGGAGCGCCCCGATTGGCGACTATACGTACGAGTTGACCGACCAGGGTGCCGATCGAGCTCGCCGCTACTCCCAACAGTCAACCTATTTTGGGACGGCTCCGGTACCCTTGGAGGAATACAATCGGTCGGTGCAATTGCAGGCGTTGAAGAATCAGCATCCGCGGTTGGACGATGTGCATCGCGCGTTTACCGACTTGGTCATCAGCAACAGCATGGCGACACAGATTGGCGAAGCGATGAACCTGGGGATGGGGTTCTTTTTGTATGGCGAGCCGGGCAATGGGAAGACGAGCATTGCGGAGCGAATCACGCAGGCGTACGGCGAATCAATATGGATTCCGCGAGCGATATTGGCGGGGGGGGAAATCTTGCGGCTATTCGATTCCACGCGGCACATCGCCTTGCCGCACGGAGTGGACGACGAATCGACCATTGACCAACGATGGGTTCGCATACGGCGGCCGACGATTAGCGTTGGCGGAGAACTGCAGCTGAACAATCTGGAAGTGACGATCAACACGGTAACGGGGATCATGGAAGCGCCGGTACAAATGAAGGCAAATTGCGGCACATTCGTGATTGATGATTTTGGTCGCCACCGCTTCCGTCCTTATTAGTTTTTAAATTGATTGATTCTGCGAGTTGTACACTCTTTCCCCACCCGGAGCTTTCCCGATG